>DATHEW010000586.1:0-4693 GCA_035318425.1 Candidatus Acidiferrum sp.
GTACGGTTGCCACGGGATCATCGCGCCTTGCCCTTGAGGTGCGACAAGCCAGACCGCGACGGCGCCGAACAGCAACGCGACGCCTCGCTTGAAAAAGTGTCCGTGCTCGATGGGCGTGCGATCGATGAACCCGAGATAGGCGCCGCCCGCCAACAGAATTCCCGGCACGAGATAGGGAAGAGACCCGCCCAGGAACATAAACGTGAGCCCATGTACGAAGGCGGCAATCGCTGCACACACAACGATCTTGATGGCGAAAATGTTGATCTCCCGCTTCACGCGGCGTTGAGTCTAAGCCGGAATCATGCAGCAGGAACAGAAGGGAACCAAGGAAACGAAGCGCCGAAACGAGTGCCGGCCTCACTTCGTCGATGAACATTCAGCATACAGTTCGGTGCCCGCGCGTCTTGACCCTGAAATGAAGTCTCCCTCGGTCCCTCCTTTGTTCCTTCGTTTGCTTCTGTTGAGGTCTGAATCGTTCCGGCTAAGCACCAGTGCCGAAGACACGCTTCCCGTCGAGGACATCGCGGCATCTGGGCGGCAGGTTTGGCGCGGGCTTCTGGCAGTGGTCCCAAAAGCGAAACACGTCACTGAGCATTTGCTTGAACTGTTGGAAGTCAGTCGGCTTGACCAGATATCCGTTGGCCCCGAGGCAGTAGGCATGTCTCACGTCGCGCGCGTCAGCTGAACTGCTCCACACCAGCGTGGGAATGATCATCATGTCCGGCCGGGCATGAAGCCACTCGAGCACCTCGAACCCGGTGACGCGCGGCATCTTCAAATCGAGAATCACCAGATGCGGGTAGGGATATTCGACGCGATTGGCGAACACGCCTTCGCCGGCCAGATACGCAATGGCTTCCGCGCCATCGCTCACGATGCGCAACGGGTTCGTAAGGCCCTGGGCTTTGAACGCGCGCTGCATGAGCAGTGCGTCGTCGGGACTGTCTTCCGCGAGTAAAACCGTTGTGCTTGGGTCCATCTTGATCCTTTTGAATTGCGCGAACAGTTTCGCATGGAGAAACGGAAGTGCAAATTTCTGAACGCTGATTCATCGGGCAGAGGAGCTGATCAACCGCAGGCGCAGTCCGTCACCCGCGATTCGTTCTACTGGCGCGACGGCATGGACGACTGGAAAAGCGTGACGAGCTTTTCGCGCTGAGCTGAATCAATCCGCTACCGCAACAGCCGCGAGTCTCGTCGCCTCGGCTTCCCATTCCGCAGTGCGTACGCGCAGTTCATCGACGGTATGCATCAACTCGCGATTGATCTGTGTGGCGCGACCGTCGGCGTAGGTTTCGGGCTTTTCCAGTTCCGCCGTCAGCTCGACCTGAAGTGCTTCCAAGCGGTGAATTTCACTCTCAAGATGTTTCACGCGCTGCTGTTGCTCGCGCCGTTCGCGAGAGCGAGCCTGGCGCTGCTCGGCTTCAAGACGTTTTTGCTCTTTGCGATCAACTGTTCGCACCTGGCCATTGGTTGCGCGCGGTTGATTGGAAGGAGCCACGCCTGCGGTGAGACCGGCACGGGCAGATTCCGCTTTCGTCTTCTCGAGATAATAATCGTAGCCGTCTGGATAGCGCCGGAGCTGTCCGCCGCGCACATGGATCACCTGTTTCGCCAGCGCGCGGATGAAATAAACATCGTGGCTGATGAAGACCAGCGTGCCTTCAAACTGCTTCAGCGCGCCGACCAGGGCATCGATGCTCGGCATGTCCAGGTGCGTCGTCGGCTCGTCCATGAGCAAAAGGTTCGGCGGATCGAGCAACAACTTCACCAACGCGAGACGGCTCTTCTCTCCACCACTCAGTACGCTGACCCGCTTGAACACGTCGTCGCCGCGAAACAAAAAGCTGCCCAGCAACGTGCGCACGCCGACTTCGGTGACGCGCTGCGGCGTATCGAGCGCTTCTTCGAGCACTGTGCGCTCGGCCCGTAACATCTCGACGCGATATTGTGAGTAGTAGCCGGACTTGGCGTTGTGCCCCAGCGTGCGCGCGCCTTCGAGCGGCGTGATCACGCCCGCCAAAATTTTCAGCAGGGTCGATTTACCCGCGCCATTCGGGCCGACGAGCACAATGCGTTCGCCGCGTTCCACTTCGAGTTCGACACCGCTATAGACGACGTTTTGTCCGTAAGCGTGATGAACACCTTCCAGCTTGATGACGCGCTGGCCGCTGCGCTGCGGTTGCGGAAATGAAAAGCTGACTTCTTTCGCATCGTTGGTCGGGGCCTCGATCCGATCCATGCGATCGATCTGCTTGAGCTTGGCTTGGGCTTGCGATGCCTTGCTCGCCTTGGCGCGGAAGCGATCGGCGAATTCCTGCAAACGCCCGATCTCGCGCTGCTGGTTCTTGTAAGCCGCGAGGAGTTGCTGCTCGTTGGCCGCACGTTGGACGAGGTATTCGTCGTAGTTGCCGCGATAACGCAGCACGCGGCTCTGGCGAATCTCCAGCACACTCGTCACGAGCTGGTTCAGGAATTCGCGATCATGCGAGATCAGCAGAATGCCGCCGGGATAATCTTTGAGATATTGTTGAAACCAAATCAGTGCTTCGAGATCGAGATGGTTCGTGGGCTCGTCGAGCATCAACAAATCCGGCTCTTGCACGAGCAGTCGCGCGAGATGGGCGCGCATCACCCATCCGCCGCTCATCTCGCGAGCGGGACGGTCGAAATCGGTGTCACGAAAGCTGAGGCCCGAGAGAATCCGCTTCGCTTTGGCGACGAGCGCCCCGTCCGCCTCGCCGTGATGAAGCGAAGGCGCGCTTCCCGTGTGAGTATGAGTGCCCGCGTGCTCTCCCGTCGCGAGTTGCAACACGGTTTCATCACCGGCGGGCGCGCTTTCCTGCGGAAGAAAGCCAACCGTGACCCCGCGCTGAAAGGCGATCGTTCCCGAATCCGGCGACTCGTTTCCAAGGAGCAGCGCGAAGAGCGTGGACTTGCCGGCGCCATTCGGGCCGACCAACCCGATACGATCCTCGCGGTCGATCGAGAGCGACACGTCCTCGAACAAGGTGCGTCCGCCAAAACTTTTACTGACATCTGAAATCGCGAGCATGAAGCGCAGAGTGTGGCCCGTGTTACGCCTCGCTGCAAGGAACTGCTTCGGATTGCAGGTTGCCTTCACCTGCTTCGGACGCGGAAAAGAGAAGTTTTACTACAGTGCCACGACTGTTCACCGATGACTTGGTAGCAGTGGAAGATGGAAATTACCCAATTTCGCCAAAGCCAAAACCGAAGATCCTCATCATCGATGACGACGATGGGGTACGCGAAATCGTATCGATGCTGTTGGATCAGCAGGGCTTTGAAACTGTCGAAGCTGCCGATGGCAAAACCGCGCTGCGCCTGGCTGCCGAGATTCATTTCAATGCGGTGCTTTGCGATAATCTGATGCCGGGAATGTGTGGAACCGAAGTCGTGACGCGGCTTCGCGCACGGCCGGATACCGCGCATACCCCGATTATTCTCAGCAGCGGGCGTATGGACACCCTTGACGAATCGATTCTGGATTTTTGCACCTACCTCCTGCCAAAACCTTTCCTGCCGCGCGAGTTGGCGGCAGTCATGACAGCGGCGTTGGCTACCGATTGAAGCGCCGGCCAACCTCGAATTGGCAAACGCCCCGGGTTGAAGACGGCGACAGTTCGTCGCATGATCGAGTCGTCATCGTTTTGAACGAAGCCAAAGAGTGAACGAAAACGAACTGTGTTTGAATCCCGTCACGAACCGATCCTCCCCACGCGCATCTTCATCCGCCGCCTGCTCGCCTGCCTCGGCCTCGCGCTGATTATTATTTTCGTGGCGCTCAGCATCGGCACGTGCGGCTACCATTTCATCGCTGGCCTGCCGTGGATCGATGCGCTGTTGAATGCGGCCATGATTCTCACCGGCATGGGTCCAGTGGATGTGCTCAGGTCGAACCATGCGAAGCTTTTCGCCTCGGCCTATGCGCTCTTCAGCGGCGTGGTATTCATTTCGCTCATGGGTTTGCTGCTCTCGCCGATCGCCCATCGCGTGCTCCACAAGTTTCACCTCAGCGAAGAGGACATGAACGACGAGGAATCTGGAAACGAAACGGAGTCGCGTGGTGGTAGGAAGAGAAAATAATCCGTTAGAATTATCGGTTCGCCGCGAAAGTTTATCGGCGCAAAAACTTCGCCACTGCTTCCGTTCGCGTGCGCACTTGAAGCTTTTCGTAGATGCGCCGGATGTAGGTGTGGACCGTCTCGTAGCTGATCCCGAGTTTTTCCGCAATTTCCTTGTAGAGAAATCCCTGGCTCAAGCAGTCGAGCACTTCGCGTTCGCGCGGAGACAAATCTTCCGTTTGCTGATTGGCCTCGTCTGATTTTTGAAACGACTGCACCACTTTGCGCGCGATGTGTGCGGTCATTGGCGATCCGCCTCGTTGCACCTCGCGCAGTGATTCGAGCAACTCAGCGCTGGTCGTGCGCTTGAGCAAATACCCGGACGCGCCCGCCGCGAGCGCGGCAAAAATATTCTCGGTGTCCTCGTAAACGGTGAGCATCACCACCTGAATCTTCGGCGCGACCTGTTTCAGCTTCCGCACGCACTCGACGCCATTCATGCCGGGCAGGTTGATGTCGCACAATACCACGTCCGGCTTCTTCTCCGGCAAATCCACGAGCGCGTCTTCCGCGTTCGCGTACGTGCTGATGCAGCGAAAACCCTC
>DATHEW010000587.1:0-2450 GCA_035318425.1 Candidatus Acidiferrum sp.
GTTCGAAACGAACAGCAGTCGAGATTGCTGTCGGCTGGCTCGACGTAGTCGAACAGATGCTGCACGTCCCGGAGCAACATCAAGAACGAGCGAATGTAGTGTTCCGCGGACTTGGCGAAACGTGAGTCACGGACGTAATCCCACGAATAACGCCCGTCTGCCATTGGTCGCGCAGTCCTTCGGAAAGGGCGTGGGAGGGACATGTGAATGATTTTCAGGGAATTGGAATCTCAAGCTGCCCTACAAATCGCGCGTTCCGCGATTTCACGCCGCCAAATCCGCCACTTCCACCTGCCGCTTCTTCGCCCGCGCGTCCTCGACGATGCTTTCGATTTTGCGCGCGGTCTCGTTATCAATCCATTCCTCACCGCATTGCGCGCACACGGTTGCGCACACGTGCCGCACGACAACAACGCCCGTGCCGATGTCAGCGGTGAACGTGGCTGTGCCTGGGGCCTTGTGGCCACCGCACAAAGGACAAACTGAACCTGGCGCACTCATGTTTTTCGTTTCGTTTTGTAGTCCGCTTCAAACACATCCAGCGACGGCTCGTAAACCGTGATGATGAAAGCCTGTCCCGCCGTTTTATCCAAGGACGTGACAACGTGCAGCGGCCTAGAGCCATCGTATCCGAGAAAAAGCACCGAAGCGAACGGTTTGTCTTCCGGGTAATCGCGAATTCGTTCACCCAACAGGAGCGCATCAAGGACGGCGACTTGGGAAATGTTCCGTTCCGCCATGCGCTGAAGCACATGCTTGCGCCACTCGATATTCCCAGCCCGCACTGCTTCGCGAAGTTTGTCGAGGTTCAAGGGCTGCACTGCGCGAGAGTGTCATCCCGCGCACTGCTCCGCAATTCCCTGAATCGCCTTCGTGTAGCTCGCGAGCGTTTCGTCGTGACGCGCCGGGTCGCGCAGCGGCGGCGGCAGCTTCTCGTGCCGAATCGGGCTGAGCAGCATGAACCGCGTCTCGTTGTTCAGTTCCAGAATGGCATCGATGAGCTTGTTGTAATCCGTCACGAATTTATCCAGGCGTGGCGTTCTTGCTCCTTCTTGCGCGCCTTTTCCCTCACCCAGGCCCTCTCCTCCGGGGAGAAGGAGGAACGTTCTCCAGTCTCTTGAACAGGCGAAGAGGTTGGTTTGCTCGAAGCGCGGGATGCCGGGTCTCCCTCTCCGTGAGGGGGAAGAGCGGCCCTGGTTCGCCGATGAGCTTATCATTTCTGTGCGCCGTTGCGGCATCCTCGCCCCCAGAACGACAGGTGGGGGCGCGTGTCGGACAAATGACGGCGGGGGGGCCGGGTCCCACGATATGGACATTTATTGCTCTGCCCTCTCCGCGGGTTGACTCGGAGAGGAATTTACTTCAAGCGGTCGCCCGGTTCCCCCGATACAACCACCAATGCCACGCAAAAGCGATTTGCGCTGGCGAATGGGACTTTCGGCCCGTCGCGATCATTGGGGCCGGGCGACATTCGCTGCCGTGTTGACGTTGCTTTCCGCGATGACGCTGCCTTTGGCCGCCGCGGAAAGGAGCGGCACGAACGCGTTCATGGAGATGAGCTTCGAGGATCTGCTCGAGGTAAAGGTGGACCGCATCTATGCCGCATCAAAGTTCGAGCAGGACATTTCCGATGCACCGGCTTCCGTCTCGATCATCACCTCCGATGAAATCCAACGCTACGGCCATCGCCACCTCGCGGACGTCCTGCGCAGCGTTCGCGGATTGTACGTCACTGACGATCGCAACTACTCGTACATCGGCGTTCGCGGCTTTGCCCGCCCGGGCGATTACAACAGCCGCGTGCTGCTGTTGATCGATGGCCACCGGATGAATGACAACATCTACGACTCGATGTATCTGGGCCACGACAGCGTCGTGGATGTGGACATCATCGATCGCGTCGAGATCATTCGCGGCCCCAGCTCTTCCATTTACGGCAGCAGCGCATTTTTCGGGGTGATCAACGTGGTGACGAAACGCGGGGCGCAGATCGATGGCGTGGAAACATCGTTCGAAGCCGGAAGCCTGGACACTTACAAGCTGCGCGCCACGCTCGGAAAGAAATTCACCAACGACATCGAGTTGCTCTTGACCGCGTCCGTTTACGAAAGCCAGGGACAGGACCGTATCCATTATCCCGAGTTCAAGGGACGGACCAATCACTTCGGCATCGTCCGTGACTCGGACGAGGAACGTGCCGGCAACTTCTTCGCGTCCGTCCGTTACCACGACCTGACGCTGAGCGGCGGAATCAACGCACGGGAAAAGAATGTGCCGACCGCTTCGTTCGAAACCGTGTTCGCGGATGGACGTGAGGAGACGGTGGACATTCGCGGCTATGCCGACGTGAAGTACGATCACGCTTTCGGCGAAGACACGCATGTAACCGGGCGCGTGTTTTATGACGCTTACCGCTATTACGGAACTTATCCGGCTGAATACACGCCCGG
>DATHEW010000588.1:0-3451 GCA_035318425.1 Candidatus Acidiferrum sp.
TTGGTTGAAGCGATGCACCTGCTTTCCACTCCACCGAGCGCCGGGCAGATCAGTGACTCGAAGGACTTGCAGGCATTGCTCGGAGAACGACTCGACGCGATTCACACGCTGACGAATAAGGCGTTGCAGACGACTGCGCCATTCCGCACTTCACAGCAGCAGCGGGACGAAAAATAAGAGCGTTGTTCGATTCAGTTGCGAGAAACAGCCGCCGACTTGCGCCCGATGCCGAACTGATCTCCTGCACGCACCGGTTGTTCACCGAGAAAATCAATCTCCAGCAATTTCTCGCTCTGCACGGCCATGCCAGTTTCGTCGGTGAGTTGAGCGATGATCTTCTTCGTCGCGACGTCCACGACCTCGCCGGTGGATGGATACGCAAGATCGCCTCGGATCGTGAAGGTGATCCAGCCCGGCTCGTCACGCAGCGCCACGCTCGTCTTAAGTTTCGGTGGCATCGTCGTGCCGCTAAAGACATGCATGCGACGATTCACCGAATCGCACACCCAGATTTCCGATTCGTCTGGAGTGAGCCCAATGCCGTGGCTCGGACAACCGTGACGTTTCGGAGTTCCCTTTTTGAAGCCATCGACCGGCACGCGATGAAGAACTTTCCCGCTCGTGATGTCGCCGACTTCGAAACCAAGAAAATCGTTCACACAACAGACCGCGAGAGTCTGGGCTGCATTCACCGTGAAGGGACGGACGGGCGCGCTGAACGGACCCACGGTGCTATTCGAAGTGTGCGTGAGCGTCTCGGCAATCGTCAGCCACGGCGAGCGCAATCCGGCCAGATACACGCGCGATCCATCCGCGCCATAGACAGTGTTGTGCGCACCGGAGTCGGGCGTGATCTTTGCGACGCGTTCTCCACTCGCAGCGTCCAGCACATTCCAATGCGGACCTTCGAGGGAGGGCGCATAAATGATTTTGCCGTCCGGCGAAATCGCCATGCGATCGCATCCTCCGGGCATTTCCTTTTCCCACAGAATCTTTTCCGTCACGAGGTCGAGGCATGTGATCGTGCGGATGGTGCTGATGTAGATGCGTTTGGTCACGGCGCTCGCGCAAATGCCTTTCACGTTCAACGGCTTGCCGTCAGTGCCAAAACCCGCGGTCTTGATGCGCTTCACGAAGCTGTGCCCGCGATCGATGTCAAACACCAGCAACCCATGCCCGCCGTATTCGAGGTAATTGCGAATGCCAGGCGTGGCGACATAGAGAAGGCGTCGTTCGTTCTCGGCGGAATGAACTTGAAGCGCACACAAGACAGTCACTGCCGCGGCAAGAAAACGTTTCATGGATTGCGTCGAAAATGCGCGCGGCCTTGCGCACGGTAAAGAAAACAATCTCCGTTCAGCGCTTCGGCATTGCGCCGATCCTGTCGCCCATCTTCGCGTAAAGCTCGATGCCCGCGCGGGATTGTTCCAGGAGATCGGTGTCCAGCGTGATGCGACTCGGCTCGAAGAACGTCATGGTGGAAGATCCGCCGAATTTGAAATAGCCCTTCTCCGCTCCTTTCTCGACCGGCACGCCGGGTTGGTACGTGTACTCGAAACTGCCCACGCACGTGGCGCCGATTTCAAACATCAACACACGGCCAAATTCCGGCGAGTCGATCTCGCAGTAAGCGCGCTTGTTCTGGCTGAAGATGTGGATGTTCCGTCGCAGCGCGATCGGATTCACGGAGTAGAGCGGGCCTTCAATGAACACCGGACGGCTCGGAACACCGCTCACGGGAAAGTGGAAGCGATGATAGTCCACCGGACAAAGCCGCGAGAGCACCATGGAACCCTGCGCGTATCGCCGCGCGAGTTCGTCGCTCTGCATCAGCGTGCGCAAATCGAACACAGCGCCTTTGACGAAAATGCCTTCGACCTTCGAGATGTCCTGGAAACCGAGGTGACGTCCATCGGCAGGGAAGACCGCGACGTCTTTGCCTGCCGCAATGGGACGCGCGCCGGGCTTAAGCTCGCGATAGAAGAATTCGTTGAACGTCTTGTAAGAGCTCGGCGCGCAGGCGAGTTCAGAGCAGTCCACCTTGTACGTGGAGATGAACGGAGCGACTTTGGCGCGGCTGCGAGAGCCGCTCATCCGCCAGCCATACCAGCGCGAGAACGCGGAACGTTTCACCAGCGCGTGCAAAGAAAGCCGGCCCAGCGGATTGCCGTAAGTCCATTTGAGAAAGCTGTGACCGTAAACGTCCTCGGTTTCGAGACGCCCGGTGTAGCGATTGAAATATTGAATCGGCCCTGCTGCCATGTGTCGCGAGCGTAACACAGGCGGACGGCGGGTGAAATCACTCGGTCGAAAGACGGTGCGATGACCGCAAGCGACACGTTCTGGACTGCGGTGACTTGTCGCCGCTTTTTGGTTTGGCGACTCGTCGCCAAACTGCGGCGCGACAAGTCGGCGCACTCCAAAGCGGCTATCGCACCGCCGCTTCGCCGCGACGCGAGACCAATCCTTCGCGCGCCGATTGCGAATCGAGATGGCGCTTGATGAGTTGGATCGCCTGCGCGTGCATCTGTGAAACTCGGCTTTCCGTGATGTCCATCGCTTGCGCGATCTCGTTCATCTGCAGTTCCTCGTGATAATAAAGCGCAAGCACCTGTTGCAGACGTTTGGGCAAATGGTGCATCGCCGTGAAAATTGCTTCGATCAGGTCCTGCTTCTCTGTTTCGGCCGCCGGATCGAGAGCCTGTCCGTCAGGAACATTGCTCAAGAGATCGCTTGGTTCCTCACCCTGATCGTTCGCGGGTGCGTATGCGGACACCAGGTTATGCACCTGGGTCCGTGATTGAAAGTCCTCGAACTGCTCGCGTGTCATTTTGAGTTGCGACGCAATTTCGGCGTCGCTTGGAGAGCGGCCATGCCTCAACTCGAGCACACGGACGGCTTCGTCCAACTGCCGTTTGCGCTCAAAGACGCCGCGAGGGATCCATGTCACATCGCGGATGTAATCCAGCATCGCGCCACGAATTCGCAGGCGCAGATACGATTCGGCCGTAGCTCCTGGACGAAGTTGCGTTGCCGCCTGGAGCAACGCCATTCGTCCGACACTCAGCAAATCGTCGAAGTCCGCATGAGGCGGAAGGTTCAGCGCTGCCAACGTTTTTGGAACCAGATGTCCAAACCGCGCCAGCGCTTCGTCAGCTTTTGCGACGGTCTCGTCGTCACTCACACTTGTTAAGACAGAAGGTGTTCTCACGTGCGTTATTTATGGGCTGCGCGGAGGTTCGGATGTATCGGACGGTGGCTGTTTGCTTTGTCAGAACATCGGAAGTCGCTTCAGAACGGGACAACTTGTCATGTTGAACGACATCAAGAGGATGCCCCCAGGTTCATTTCAGGTATCGCCCCGGTGGAAACAACGATGCGCCGTTGAAACAGTGTGTCCGCATTTCCGACTGGAGAGTGGTTTCGGCAAAGGGGGGCCGCTTCCGCATGG
>DATHEW010000589.1:0-3276 GCA_035318425.1 Candidatus Acidiferrum sp.
CGGAGATTGCATTGAAGGCTGTTGCGGCGGAACTCACACGCAGCGACGAATCGTATCTGCTGATTGGAGACGAAGATGTTGTGCTGCGGCTGAACGAAAAGCTCGGAACCAATCTTCTTCCACTTCAAAACGTGCAGGGAACTCATCGAGTGCGTGTCGTGAACTCGGGAAGGAAACTAACCAGCGATTTACTTCCGGGCTCATCTGAAGCGGCGCAAGCGGCCGTCGCCTGGCTGAAGCATGGCGCGGAGCTTTGCTTACGCGGTGAAGCGAGCGCACTTGTCACCGCGCCGGTGAACAAGGAAGCGATCATTCGCGCCGGCGAAGCGTCGTTCGTCGGGCAGACCGAGTTGCTCTCGGAAATGGCGAAGACCGATCGCATTGCGATGATGCTGCTCGGCTACGATGACCGGAAGCGCTGGCTGCGCGTGGCGCTCGCAACCATTCACGTCCCGATCCGCGAAGTCGCCGATCGACTCAAGCGCGAGAAGATTGAACTCGCGATCGAACTTGCGACGAAGGCTTGCCGTGATCTTGGTTTGCCGCGCGCGAAAGTCGCCGTGTGCGGATTAAATCCCCACGCGGGTGAAGGCGGGAAGATCGGCGACGAAGAGATCATCACGGTCGCACCCGCCGTCGTTGCGATGAAGCAGCGCGGCTTCGATGTTCACGGGCCATTCGCCGCCGACACTCTTTTCTATCACGCGTTTCGTGGCGATTACGACGCCGTGGTGGCCATGTATCACGATCAGGGTTTGGTTCCGCTGAAGATGATCGGGTTCGAGCACGGTGTGAACTGGACGCTTGGGCTTCCCTTCATCCGCACGTCTCCCGATCATGGCACCGCTTACGACATCGCGGGAAAAGGCATCGCCAATCCATCGAGCATGATCGCGGCGATCCAACTCGCGAAGCAGTTGATGAAAGTGCGCCGCGCATGAACTTCTTTTACGACACCCATGCGCACTTGGATTATCCCGATTTCCAGCCGGACTTCGCCGACGTGCTCGCGCGCGCTCGCGAGGCAGGCATCACCCGGATGATTTGCATCGGCACCAACTTGGAGAGCAGCGAACGCGCGGTGGCGCTGGCGGAAAAGCACGAAGAAATTTTCGCCGTAGTCGGCTGGCATCCGTCAGACGCGCTGCACGCGCCGGATGATTTGCGGCCCAAACTCGCGCAGATGGCGGCGCATCCGAAGGTCGTGGCGATCGGCGAAACAGGGCTCGACTATTATCGCCTGCCGAGCACGAAAGGCGGCACAGCGGAAGACGATGCGAACTACAAGCGCAAGCAGGCAGAGATCTTTCAACAGCAACTCGAGGTGGCCGCCGAGCGCGGACTCAATTGTGTGATTCATCAGCGCGGCGAGACGCTGGATGACACGTTCGCTTTGATGCAGCCATTCATCGGGAAAGTGCGCGGTGTGTTCCACTGTTTCTCCGGCGATCTCCAGGCGTTGCAACGAATTCGTGATGCAGGCTCCATCGTCAGCTTCACTGGAATCGTGACGTTCAAGAACGGTCAGAATGTTCGCGACGCCGTTGCCGCAACGCCGCTCGGCCAATTCATGCTGGAGACGGATTGCCCGTTCCTTGCGCCGGTGCCGTATCGCGGCAAGCGGTGTGAGCCGTCATACGTGAAGGAAATCGCGGAGGCCGTCGCGCAACCCAAGGATTGTTCGCTCGAAGACCTCAGCCGCGCGACGTGCGAGTGCGCGCACGGCTTTTTCCCAAAGCTGAAGTAACCCGCGCCGTCCGACCTACAGCAGGTTCGCCGCGAGTTCAGCCAACTCAGAGCGCTCGCCCTTTTGCAGTTCGATGTGCGCCGCAATCGGTTGCTCGCGGAACTTGCTGACCACGTAATTGAATCCGTTCGAGGAAGAATCCACGTAAGGGTTGTCGATCTGATATGGGTCGCCGGTGAAGACGATCTTCGTGCCGTGTCCGACGCGGGTGACGATCGTTTTCACTTCGAGTGGGGTGAGGTTTTGCGCCTCGTCGATGATCATGAACTGGTGCGCGATGCTGCGGCCACGAATGTAGCTGAGCGCCTCGACCACGATGCTGCCGCTGCGCAACAGATCGCCGCCGCGCCGGCTTTCGTTCCCCATGTTGAGGTCGCTAAGCATTTCGAGCGCGTCATGGATCGGTTGCATCCATGGATTCAACTTTTCTTCCATGGTGCCAGGAAGAAAACCGATCTCCTTGCCCATGCTGATCGTCGGCCGCGCGACGACCACGCGACGGAACTCCCGGTCCAGGACCGTGCGGCGAAGGCCCGCCGCCATCGCCATGAGCGTTTTTCCCGTGCCGGCTTTGCCCATTAACGTCACGAGCTTGATACGATCATCGAGCAAGGCGTCGAACGCGTAATGCTGCTCGCGATTACGCGGGCGAATCCCCCACACGCCTTCCTTCGATTCGACAATGGGAATCAGCTTGGTGCTCGTGGCATCGACTTTGGTGAGCGCGGTGCGCTTGGGATTCGCCTCGTCGATGAGGGTGCAATACTCGTTCGGAAAATATTTCTTCGGCGGCGCGTCGATCTCTCCATTGAGACGGAACGCGTTCATCTTTTCCGCGCTGACCGTCAACTCGAACATGCCGGTGTAAAGATCGGTCAGGAAAACGCGGTCAGTCTCGTAATCCTCGGCGTCGAGCCCAAGCGCGTTGGCCTTGATGCGCAGGTTGATGTCCTTGCTGACGACAATGGTCTTGATCTTCGGATCGTCCTTCTGAATGGACTGCGCGAGGGAAACGATCCGGCTGTCCACCGAAGTGTTTCCAAAGACCGTATGGCCGTTGTCGCCATTCTTGTGGAAGACAATGCGCAAGCAGCCGCCGTTCTCGAGGCGCACGCCGTTGTTCAAATGACCTTGCCCGCGCAGTGCGTCGAGATTGCGCGAAACGGTGCGCGCATTCTGGCCGAGCTCGGAGGACTCGCGTTTGAAACGATCGATCTCCTCAATGACCTCGATGGGAATCAGGACATTGTTGTCTTTGAAATTGTCGAGGGAGTGCGGGTCGTGAAGGAGAACGTTGGTGTCGAGGATGTAATTTTTCACTTCAGGGTATGGCGTCCGCGCGCGGGATTTGCGGCGGCTCGTTTAAGATTGGTCATGCGGTTGAACCATCCGCGAAGCTGCCCGTGTGCGGGCGGGATTTCGCGGTGGCCGTTGAAGGTGAGATTCGCGAGCATGCCCCACAGGTCGAAGTCCACGAAGCGTGGTTCGGCATCGAGCAGGTATTCGCGATGCGCGAGCATTTGCTCGAA
>DATHEW010000590.1:0-2693 GCA_035318425.1 Candidatus Acidiferrum sp.
CATTGTTCAACGCATCGGCGAGCGCTTGCTCGTCGATCAACGGGCCGCGGCCAGTGTTGAGCAGGAATGCGCTGGTCTTCATCAGCCCGAGTCGTTCGGCATTGATAAGATGCTTGGTCTCAGGCGTGAGCGGACAGTGAAGACTCACGACATCGCTCCACTCGAAAAGCGAGTTGAGCTCGGAGAAGACGTGATGACGTGGCAAGTCGGCCGGTCTCGTGCGCGCATGGACAATGACGTGCATTCCAAACGCGTCGGCGATCTTTGCCACGGCACGGCCAATCTTGCCGAAGCCAATGACGCCAAGTTTCAGCCCGTGCAATTCCACGAGCGGAAAATCCCAGTAACAAAAGTCCGCGCTGCGCGCCCACTTGCCATCGCGCACCGTCTCGGCGTGATGGCCAACGTAATGCGTCAGTTCCAGCAGCAACGCGAACGTGAGCTGCGCGACCGACGGCGTGCTGTAATCCGGCACATTCGTGACGGTGATGCCGCGCTCTTTTGCGGCGGCAATGTCCACGATGTTGAATCCCGTCGCGAGCACGCCGATGTACTTCAGCTTCGGCAACGCGAGAATCGTGTCGCGGCTTAACGGAGTTTTGTTCGTGAGAACGATGTCGGCCTCACGCGTGCGCTCAATGATCATTTCGGGGGGCGTGCGATCATGGATCACGCAGGAGCCGAGTTGTTCGAGTTCGGCCCAACTCAGGTCGCCGGGATTGAGCGTGTAGCCATCGAGCACGACAATGTTCATCGCGGCGATTGAGGAGAAAACGCGCGGCGCTGGCAATAAGGGAGCGCAGCCGTCGGCGCTCCGCGGTCAGTTGCTTGTTCGCAGGCGATAGAGCCTGCCGTTGCCAGCCGCGGGCAACGAGATGGAATTAGCGCCATTCGTCAAGGTGATTGTCGCGCCCACGGCTGACCACGTAGCGCCGTTCACATCCCTGGATTCCAAACCAAAACTGCCTGCGGCCGCAGACCACGACAGCGTGATGCCGCCGACGTTTGCCGCCACACTCAACTTCGGCGCCGGGGGTGAACTCGCGCTGTCGTTCAGTTTCACAATGCCGCTGCGCGCGCTGCCGTTCACGGTCGTGAAAGTGCCGCCGAGCAGAACGCTGCCGTCAGCAGTGATCGTTATGGCTTGGACGGCGCCATCCGTCTCGGTATCGAAGCTCGCATCGATACTGCCGTCGTCGTTGAGGCGCATAACATTGCCGAGACCTGGGACGTTGCCGCCAACGACGATGCGGCCATCAGCGTCTATCACCGCGGTGAAAAAACGATCATCGGCACTGCTCAACTGAAACGGAGTGAAAGCCGTATCGTTGGCGCCGCTCGTCAGATGTCGCGCGACCGTGCGCTCGCTTACTCGAACGAAACTTCCGTCGGGCAGGGTCGTGATCGCCAGCACGGCGGCTTCCGCGGAACTGCTGAAGGTTGGCTCGCTAGCACCCGTGGCATCAATAAGCGCGAGGTGCGCGGCGGCATTGGTTGCATTCACGCTTTGGAACATGCCACCGACCAGCATGGCATCGCCACGACGTGAAATGGCAAACACGCCTTCTCCAGCGCAGCAGCCGATCTCAGGCGAGAACGACGCATCCAGCAAACCGTTCGCGTTAAGCCGGGCGAGGTTGCGATGGAACTGATTATCGACACGATTGAATTGCCCGCCGATCACGACTCGGCTTTGCGAATCGACCGCGAACGTTTTCACCTGCATCGGATAAAGCCATTCGAGTGCGCCGTTCGAATCGTAGCGGCGGATGCCATCGCCCGCGCCGACATAGATCTCCGAGCCTGCGACTTCCACGCGATAGACGTATTGCGCGGGTGCATTCACCGGCGCGAAGCCGGTATCGAGAGAACCGTTCGCGTTCAGGCGAGCGAGGTAACTGCGCGGTGTGCCGTTCACCACCGTGAACGTGCCTCCAATGATTACTTTTCCATCCGGCTGCGCCGCGATGGCGAACACAGTTCCGTCAACCGAAGCATTGAACGAGTTGTCGGTAGCGACGCTGGCGAGGGACATGGTTTCGTGGAGAAGGATTGCAACTGAGCAAGCAATCCACAGATGAACCCTGAAATCCCGTCGCAAGCGCAACCGACTCATAATGTGACGCGCTGACCTTACGCCGGCTGGAAAAACGGCGCGCCGTTTTTCCAATGCGGAGCCGCTGAAAACCTCATGGGGGCAAAGGCGGGCGGACGACCTAAAATTTCCCGGTGCAGACTTGAGGCTTCGCTGACAACAATGGCCCGTGCGCGTCCATACGAAATATCGCGTCGGGCAAAGTCGCAAGCGGAAGCGCGGCGGCAACACCGCTGCCATCATCGTATGCCTGGCGCTCGTGGTGCTGGTCACATGGCTCGGATGGAAGGAATGGAAACGGCGGCAGCATCCCACGCGATTATTATCAAATGCGCCGGGAGCGACCAATCAGTCCGTGCGCGCTCCGGCTCCGGCATCAGTTCACTCGCTGACAGGCACGGTCGTGCGCCGGATTGCCGTTCCCATGACGAACGCGGGGTTCACCGAAGCAGCGTCCGCAAAATCCGCGGCCGTGCTTGAAGCGCAGGTGGCGCTCGATCGGCTCGGGATTTCCTCCGGTTCAATCGATGGCCTGCTCGGGGCGCAAACGCGGTCGGCCATCCGCACTTTTCAATTGCGCGAAGGTTTGCCGCAAACG
>DATHEW010000591.1:0-3512 GCA_035318425.1 Candidatus Acidiferrum sp.
CTCGAGATCAATGGTCAGGCTGCCCTCGTAATTGAGGCTCGCACCGGTAACGGAAGCGCGATGAATCTTCGATTTAAGAACGTGAATCTGCATGAGCAAAAGCCCTGAACGGCTCTTATCCGGCAAAAGGATGATGGTGATCAAGACTTTGGAACACACAGCCAAGAGGTTCGTTGACTCGTTTTTCAGCCGCACCTATAAACGCGCGCGTTTCGGGATTTACACAACTTTGGAATACAACTCGACACTATGAGCGAATCACGAAGGACACTGCGCGTCGCAATGATCGGCTGCGGCTTCATGGGCAAGGCGCACTCGAATGCGTGGCGGCAGGTCTCCCATTTCTTCCCCCTTAAAGCGGATGTGGAACTGCACACCGTGGTCGGGTGCAAGCGCGACGGGAAAAATGGCGTGCGCGAAGCGGTCGCGAAGTTCGGTTTCAATCGTGGCACCCTCGATTGGCGTGAAGTGGTCAAGTCGCCGGAGATCGACATCATCGACATCTGCGCACCGAACCATGTGCATGCCGAGATCGCCATCGAGGCGGCGAAGAACAAGAAGCACATCCTCTGCGAGAAGCCGCTCGCGATGAATTCGAAGCAGTGCGAAGAGATGATCAAGGCGGTCAAGAAAGCCGGCGTCGTTCACATGGTGAACCAAAATTACCGCCGCATTCCCGCCATCGCACACGCGAAGAAGCTGATCGAGGAAGGCGCGCTCGGGAAAATCTTCCACTACCGCGCTCGTTACGCGCAGGACTGGATCGTTGATCCCGAGTTCCCGCTTGTATGGCGCTTGAAGAAGGAGGTCAGCGGCAGCGGCGCGCACGGTGATATTTGCGCTCACATCATCGACATGGCGCGCTATCTCGTCGGCGAGTTCGCGGAGGTTTGCGGCATGATGGAAACATTCATCAAGAAGCGTCCGCTCGAAGACAAAGGTGCGAAGAAAGAAGGTCTCGGCGGCACAGCCACGACGAAGAAGATGGGCACGGTGACCGTGGATGACACGTCGATGTTCATCGGTCGTTTCAAGAACGGAGCAGTAGCGAATCTCGAAGCGACGCGCTTCGCGCTGGGCCGCAAGAACAACATCGTCATCGAGATCAACGGCTCGAAAGGCAGTCTCTACTTTGACTTCGAAGACATGAACCGTTTGAAGTTTTTCGACAACACGAACGAGGCGGATCGCCAAGGCTTCCGAGATATTCTCGTGACGCAAGGCGGTGGCGTTCATCCTTACGCGGGACTGTGGTGGCCGCCCGGGCACATCATTGGTTACGAACACACGTTCATTCACGCCATCGGTGATTTCGTGAACGCGGTCGTGGACGGTAAATCCGTCCAACCCACGTTCGAAGAAGGCCTGATGAACGAGAAAGTGCTCGAAGCCGTTGACCGTTCAGCGAGGACGCGGCAGTGGGTGAAGGTGTAAGCGAAGCTCACAATATTTCACGCGGGGCGGCAGCGATGCCGCCCTGTTTCGTTTACCGGCGCGCAGGATTTTTGCTTTCTCGCTGGTTTGCCGCGTGCTTAGTTCCCGCCCATGAGTTTCGTCCAGCAATACCTTGAAGAGACACAAAAAGTCGTCGCCGGCCTGAATGTTGAAGAATTGGAGAAAATGGTCGATGAGCTCGCTCGCGTGCGTGAACGCGGCGGGCGACTCTTTATCCTCGGCGTCGGCGGCAGCGCGGGCAACGCGTCGCATGCTGTAAATGATTTCCGAAAAATCTGCGGATTCGAAGCGTACGCGCCGACCGACAACGTCTCCGAACTCACCGCTCGCACGAACGACGAAGGCTGGGCCACGGTCTTCAGCGAATGGCTCAAGGGTTCGCGCATCAACGGCAAAGACGGCTTGCTCATCTTCTCGGTCGGCGGCGGCAATCTGGAAAAGCACGTCAGTCCCAATCTCGTCAGCGCCATTCAAGTGGCCAAGCAAGTCGGGGCATCCATTGTCGGCATCGTTGGCCGCGATGGTGGTTACACGGCAAAGGAAGCGAACGCGTGCTGCATTGTTCCCACCGTGAACCCCGAACATGTCACGCCACACTCGGAAGCATTCCAGGGCGTCGTCTGGCACCTCTTCGTCTCGCACCCGAAGCTGAAGGTGAACCGGACGAAGTGGGAAGGGACGAAGTAGTCGCCACGTGAACGTTCTAGCACTTCCGAAACTGATTTCCGCTTGCACCGCCACCGGGTTGGGAATCGTGATCACAACATTCGGGATTATGTTGGCGAAAAGACTTTTCGTGCTTTGTGAGGATGAAGGCACGGAGAGTTTCACCGTCGCCGCTGGACCATTCGGTATTCTTGCCTGCTGGGCATTTATCTTTCTTCTCTCGTTTGGCGGAGCGCTAGTTTTCTGCTACGGGATTTACCTTTTCCGCTATCGCCTCACGCATGCAGTTACCCGTGTCTAACCGCGCCGTCTTTCTCGATCGTGATGGCGTCATCAACCAACCGAAAGTCATCGCCGGCAAACCGTATCCGCCGCTCTCGATCGATGAGTTCGTGATCATAAAGGGAGTGGAAGAAGCCTGCCACAAATTGAAAGCCGCGGGCTTCACACTCGTCGTGGCGACAAATCAACCGGACGTGGGCCGCGGCACGCTGAAGCATGATGTCGTGGACGCGATACACGAACACATGATTCGCATGCTGCCGATCGACCACGTCGAGGTTTGCTTTCACCCGGGCAAGGGCGCGTCGGATTGCGAGTGTCGCAAGCCCAAACCCGGAATGCTTCTGCACGCCGCGCGCGAGTTGAACATCAGCCTGACGCAAAGCTGGATGGTGGGTGATCGCTGGCGCGACATCGATTGCGGCCATGCGGCGGGCGTGCGCACGGTGTTCATAGATTACGGCTACGACGAACCGTTGAAGCAACAGCCGCACTTCCGCGCGCGCAGCTTGCGCGAAGCCGCCGAGGTGATTCTAAAGAACTCCTGAACGCCGTTTGGAGTGCGGTGACTTGTCACCAAACAGCGGCGCACCCCAAGTCCCGTCCTTTAATTGCACCCGACGGTTTCAGCGTCATTGCAAGTGAGTGTGCGCCCTTGTTAGTCTGCGACCATCCGAAAGAACACCATGCGTGCGCCCTTCTCTCTCCGAGTTTGCGCCGCCTTGCTCGCGTGCGCCTTCGCCCACGTGGTCACGGCGCAACCTTTTGTGAACTTCGAAGCCAAACAAACCTCCCCCGTGCGACTCTCACCGAGCGGCAATCGTTTGTTTGCGGTGAACACGCCGGACAACCGCCTCTCGGTTTTCGACGTGTCGAATCCCAAGAACCCCATTCTCATGACAGAGATTCCTGTCGGCATCGAACCCGTCTCGGTGAACGCATTGGGCGACGATGAGGCATGGGTTGTGAACGAAGTCTCCGACAGCATCAGCATCGTCTCCGTATCGCGGCACGTCGTGACCGATACGCTTCAGGTGAAGGACGAACCGGTGGACGTCGCGTTCGCGAATGGGCGCGCTTTCGTCACCTGTTCGCGGAACAACCAAGTC
>DATHEW010000592.1:0-16911 GCA_035318425.1 Candidatus Acidiferrum sp.
CGATCGTGGCGTTCTTCTGCGTCAGCGTCGCGGAAACGCTGGTGGGTCATCCCGTCTTCGAGAAATTTCGCTTTTACGCGGCGATCACTCTCGCCGCCGGGGGCATTATTGGCTGGTTTGTCGGTCGCGTCGTCGCCTCCCGGCGGCAATTGCGAAACGAGGAAAGACGCTTCGTGTTGTTCGACCTTCGTTATTGGGGATCCATGCTCGTGGTCCTCGGCGTGATCACCGTTTTCATCCGGCCATTGCGGTCAAAGGATGCTGACAAACCGCTCGCCGTAGTTCCTCCTCCCAGGAAACCACAGCCCGTGCTTGTTGTTGCCAAAACGCCTGAACCGCCCCCGCCGGCACCGCCAAAACCCGTGGTGTTTCCTGCGTTGAAGATTCAAGGCCTGATTTTCCGCACGTCCACTCCTTATGCCATCATCAACGGTCAATCGTACACCGTGGGCGACCATCTTGGTGACGTGGTGGTCCGCGCGATCGACCGCACGAGCGTAATGATCGAGCGTGAAGGTGAGATGAAAGTGTTGACCCTGAACTGAGAGCGCACGCGCGGAACCCATCCGACGTGAAGGCGATGAGAACGTTTTGGCTCAGGCGTGCCGGAAGGTGATTCGAGCCTTGTCCAGGTCATAGGGCGACATCTCCACGTTCACTTTGTCACCTACGCTGATGCGGATGAAATTTTTGCGCATCTTGCCGGAAATGTGCGCAAGCACCTCATGCCCATTCGGCAACGCCACGCGAAACATGGTCCCAGGCAGCACCTGATTGACAGTGCCTTGCAGCTCGATCGGTTCTTCTTTGGTTGCGCTCACGGGTTCAATCGATCGACGGCGGACATCCGCCGCTGTGTGGGAATCGCAGATAGCGTTTCCTGCCCCGCCGAATCAAGCGTTTTTACAACGCAGGACGTCGCGCCTCTTCCTGCGCCAACTTCTCCAGCACGGTCTTCAATCGCTCATCCACGATCTCGACGCCGGCGTCCTTCTTCAGCCTGGCGAAGAACGCAGGCATGCGCTTCTCCAATTCCATTTGCGTGAGGTGATCTCGAATTTGCTGCTCGGCGTCCGCGAGCGGTGTCTTCCGAGGTGGAATGATCTCGTGCAGCTTGATGATGTGAAATCCGTACTCGCTCGTCACGAGATCGCTGATCTCGCCGGACTTCATCGCGAACGTTGCCTTCTCGAACTCCGGAACCATCGCTCGGCGTGGATCGTCCTTGGCGCGCGCAAATTTATATTCGCCTTTGTCCTCCTTCACTCCGGGCTCTTCCGAATTCTCCTGGACCAGCTTCGCAAAGTCTTCGCCCTTGCGCGCGCGTTCCAAAAGCTTCTGCGCCTTTTCTTTGCGCGCTGTTTTTTGCTCGGGCGTGTAGGGCAGGCCGGTCTGCAAATCCCGCGTCGCGATCAGAATGTGGCTTACCCGCGCGAGTTCAGGTTGTGTGAACGGCGCGCTGTTCGTTTCGTAAAATCGTTTTACGTCGGCGTCCGAAATCTTGATGCCGCCCGTCAGTTCGCGCCGCACCACTTCTTCCGAGACGGCCCGCTCCATCGCGCGGTTCGTGAATTGCGCCGGGGTCAGCCCCAGCGATTTCAAATGCCGGTAAAATCCCTCTGGCGAATCGGCGTTCTTCCACGCCTCCGCAGTGAAGCGCGCCGCGTTAGTCTTCGCCGCGATCCTGTCCGCCGCGATCGAGTTAGTGACCAACAGTTGCGTGATGATGATTCGATCCAGCAACTGCGCCTCCGCCGACTGGCGTTGTCCCGCGGGAATGCTGCTGCCGCGCGCAGCGAGGTTTGCCGAATACGCGATGAACGCATCATCCAACTCGCCGCGGCGCACTTCGAGGCCTTTGCCTTTTGCGACCACCGGGCCGAGCTCGAAATCGTCCGCCGCGAAAGCCGTCGCAGCGCAAACCAATGCGGCCATGAGAAAAAGTTTCAGTTTCATCGGATCAAAGTTTCACCACCCGCACATTGCTGATGTCATTGTCCTTCGCCAATTCATCCAGCAATGCCTGCGGCGGCACGCTATCGAGGTTCAACACCGTGAACGCCTGTCCACCCGCAGCATCCCGACTCAAACTCATGCTCGCAATGTTCACGCCATGCTTGCCCATGAGCGAACCGATGTAACCGATGATCCCAGGCCGATCCTTGTTGTTCATCATGAACACCACGCCGCTCGGCACGATCTCCACAGGCAAACTAAAGACACGCACGATGCGCGGATTGTTCGGAGAACCGAAGAACGTGCCACCAGCGGAAACCTTCTCACCGTTCGGCGCGAACACCGCCACGTGCAACCATTCGTTGAACGTCACCGGCTCTTCGCTCCGCTTTTCCTCCACGGTCATTCCCGCGGAAGCCGCCGCTGCGCGCACGTTCACGTTGTTCACGTCCTTGATCGCGCCTGCGTGCATCAATCCCATCAGAATTGCGCGCGAGATCGGATCGATGTTCGGCAACGACTTCGCCGCGCCGCCGTAAGTGATGCGGACGCATTCGATGTTCGGCGGCGCCAGTTGACTCAGCAATTTCCCGAGCTTCTCGCCCAAGACCAGATACGGCTGCACCTGCTCGTAAGTCTTTGCGTCGATGAACGGCAGGTTCACCGCGTTGCGCACTTCGCCCGTGAGCAGATACGCCGCGATGATTTCCGCCACCTCGATGCCGCACTTTTCCTGCGCTTCCTTCGTGCTCGCGCCGAGGTGCGGCGTCAGGACGACGTTCGGCAACTTGCGCAACGGATGATCCGCCGGCAGCGGCTCCTCGGAGAAAACATCCAGAGCCGCACCCGCGACTTTCTTCGACTCCAGAGCCGCGATTAAATCCTTCTCCTCCACGATCTCACCGCGTGCTGCGTTCACGATGCGCACTCCTGGTTTCATTTTCGCGAACGCCTCGGCGTTCAGCATCCCACGCGTCTGTTCCGTGACCGGCATGTGGACGGTGATGAAATCTGCGCCGCGATAAACGCTGTCCAAATCGCCGACGAGTTCCACGCCGAGTTGCTTGGCGCGTGCTTCGGTGAGAAACGGATCATACGCCAGCACGCGCATCCCGAAGGCCAGCGCGCGCTTTGCTACTTCGCTGCCAATGCGGCCCATGCCGAGTACGCCCAGCGTCTTCCCGTGGATCTCCACGCCGGAAAACAATTTGCGGTCCCACTTGCCCTCACTCATCGACTTCGCCGCCGGCGCGACGTGCCGCGCGAGCGAGCCGAGGAGGAAGAACGCGAGTTCCGCCGTCGTGACCGTATTGCCGCCGGGCGTGTTCATCACCACCACGCCGTGTTCGGTGGCGGCGTCCACGTCCACATTGTCGATGCCGACGCCAGCGCGGCCCACGACGCGTAGCTTTGGCGCGGCCTCGATGACCTTGCGCGTCACTTTCGTTTCGGAACGCACCACCATGGCCTCGACATCTTTCACGATGGCAATGAGGTCCGCTTCCTTGAGCGGCCTTTCGAGCACGGTGACTTTGAATTCCGGGCGCGACTGGAAGAGCGCGATGCCTTTGGGCGAAATCGGGTCGCAGATCAGTACATTCATTTTTTTAGTGAGCGCCGGGATAGGGATTTCGCGCGAAGTTTGCGAAGGGAGCGAGGGTGGCGAAGTGTTTGTCACCTTCGCGTCCTTCGCCACCTTCGTCCGCTTCGCGCGAACTCCGTGTTTCTCACCGACTCCTCAAGTTCAGATCCAAAATGGAGCGCGACTGTAGGGACGTGGCAAGGAGCGGTCAAATGGAGAGACGCCCTTCGCCAGGGCAGACGCATCAAAACGGAAATGAGGTAGGAAATGGCCGCGCTGCGGCCATTCCGTCCGCGTTCGCGGACGGAATACGGCATACGCTTCGATCGTTCAGATAGGCCGCTGAACGCGGCACCGAGTCGTCGCAACGCGACGAGTTCCACCTCGCTGGCGCGTTTTGGCGCGTTTGCCTTGGTGTGCCTTCAGTTTCACGGATTTGTGGCAAACCCTTTTTGACATTTGCGGCCGCGGGGCTTCTAGTGCGGCACGGTTTGCTTCGAAGTGGTATTCGAAGCTTTCCGATCAGTCGGGCGGGTTGCTTTCTTTCACGGATGGTGGCCCGCCCATTTTCTTTTCTCGCCACGCAACGGGCAACAACCGCGGGTTCAGGTTTGCACCGGTTTTCCGCTCGGCTATCGTGCGCGTGGGATGAATCGCTTCGCCGAGAAACTTGCCGCGCACGGAACGGTGTTGCGTCGCGGAGCGCTTCAGACCTTGCAGATCAACGTCGGCCGCAAGTGCAACCAGGCCTGCCGTCATTGCCACGTGGACGCCGCGCCGTGGCGCACGGAGATGATCGATGCCTCAACCGCTCATCGCGTCGGCGCCTGGATTCAACAACATCGTCCCGAGATCGTGGACATCACGGGTGGCGCCCCGGAACTCAGTGAATATTTCTGTTACATCGTCGAGACCGCGAGGAGCGCTGGTGCGCGTGTGCTCGATCGCAACAATCTTACGATCATCGAAGAGCCAGAATTTGCGTGGCTGCCGGAATATCTGGCACGCCACGAAGTGGAGGTGATCGCGTCGCTGCCGTGTTACTCGGCCACCAACGTCAACGCGCAGCGCGGCGATGGTGCTTTCGCGAAAAGCATTTCCGCGCTGAAGAAGCTGAACGCTGTCGGTTACGGAACTCAGTTGCCGCTCCACCTCGTTTACAATCCACTGGGCGCGCAGTTGCCGGGACCGCAGTGGGAGATGGAAGCAGACTACAAGGAAGTGCTGGCGCGTGATTTCGGGATCGTGTTCAACCAACTCTTCGCCATTACGAACCAGCCGATCGCTCGCTTCGCGGAAGACCTGCGGCGTCGGGGCGAATGGGATGCGTATCTTGAACTTTTGGCGAACGCATTCAATCCGGTGACGCTCGATGGTTTGATGTGCCGCAGCACATTGAGCGTTGGCTATCGGGGAGAAATCTACGATTGCGATTTCAACCAGATGCTCGGGATGCAACTTCGGAACGGTGCGCCGTTGTATCTTTGGGACATCACGCCTGAGAAATTGAGCGAGTATCCCATTCTCACAGGAACCCATTGCCTTGCCTGCACGGCGGGCGCGGGCAGCAGTTGCACGGGAGCGCTACAATGAATTCATTTTCCACATGGCCCTGCGTGCTGCTCATTGGCTCGGCTCTGTTCGACACAAGCGCGGCTACTTCAAACGTCATCGCCACGATTCCGATCACGCAGAACCGCGGACAAATCATGGTGCTCGCGCGTGTGAATGGTTCGGAACCGCTTTCCTTCATGCTCGATACTGGTTTCTCCATGACGATGTTGCGGCGTGAATTGGCGGAGCAGTTGAACCTGACCCGACTAGGCGAGGTGACGGTGGAAGGCATCGCCGGTGAGGAGCGCGCGCCGACGTATCAAGGCGCGGTGTTCGATATCGGCGGCGCGCGCTTCGCTCCGTCGCGTGTCGGCGCGATGCCTGCCACGCGACGCAAGCGGGACGGCATCATCGGCTCAGGATTGTTTCGCCAATATGTTCTGCTCGTGGACGTGGGAGCGAAGTCGCTCACGATCATTAATCCGACGAACTTTACCTACGCGGGCAGCGGCGAGGTGGTTCCGTTGCGCTTTCCGCGCCGCGGGACGACACCGGTGATCGACGCGGTGATTCAATTGACGAACGGGACTTCCGTTCGCGGTGCGTTCGAGATCGATACCGGTTGCGACAGCGGCGTGTGCCTGGGCAGCGAGTTCACGCGCACGAACAAGTTGATCGAGATCGACGCGACACGCTCGGGAAGCAAGTTCGGCGTGGGCGGAGGAACAACGACGCGCAGTGGCCATCTGCCTCAGCTGCAAATTGGATCGCTGAAGATCGATCGCCCGGAAGCGGATTTCTTTCTCGAAGGTTCGCCCGCCGGGCGCGGCATGGCCGGACACATCGGCATGGAAGTGTTGAAACACTTCCGCATCTACTTCGACTACTCGCGTCAGGGGATGATCATGGAGCGGCTGGACGGGACCGCGCGATAGCATGGTTCTTCCGATTCCTCAGCGGTGACTACTCTGATTGAGCAATGACTGCGGAACGTTCGACTGTCGTGATCATTGGGGCTGGCCCGGCCGGGCTGGCACTCGGGCGCGAACTGCGGCAACGCGGAATTCAGTTCGCGATTCTGGAGCAGGCCCAGGTCGGCGAGTCGTGGCGCCGCATGCCCAAACAACTCAAACTCGTAAGTCCGTGGAAATGGAATTACCTCCACGCCTCATCGCGCGGCCTGTTTTCCCCAAACGCACAACTCACGCGCGCGGAATTCCTCGAATACCTCACGGAGTTTGCCCGCGAGTCTAAATTAATGGTGATGAATGGATGTGCAGTTCGAAACGTGAAACGTTCGAGTGAAGGTTTTGCAATCCACACCTCGCGCGGCGAATTCACAGCGCGCATCGTTGTGAACGCCACTGGTTATTTCTCAAACCCGCTCGTACCAGAAATTCCGGGCACGAATGAAACTGAGATTCCGCGCATTCACTACGCCCAGTATTCCGATGCACAGGAGATTGCGTCCCGGATTGGCCGCGGTGGTTCAGTTCTGCTCGTCGGCAAACGTTTGTCCGCAGGCCAGATTGCGTTGGAGCTTTTCGACGCGGGATTGAACGTCGGGATTTCGCATCGCACACCCATCCAGTTCGGTGTGGATGATTGGCTCTGGCCCCTGATCTATCGCACGTTCGCGCATGTGGAGGCGCTGCGGCTGTGCTTTGGCCCGGGCCGCAAAATCGATGTGCGGATGCCAGGTGGACGCGTTCGGAAACTCATCGAGTCAGGGGCAATCAAGTGCTTCCCCGCGATCGTGAAGTTCGAGCGTGATGCGGCAGAGTTGGAAAATGGCGCGACGCTATCGCCGCGGCTGATCATCTTCGCCACGGGCTTTGCACCTGCGCTGACGTTTCTCGGCTCGCTCGCGCTCGAGACGTGCCCCGAGACTGGCGTGCCGCTGACGCGCAACATGGAAAGTGTCTCGGTCCCTGACCTGTTCTTCCTCGGTTTCGAGATGGTGCGGAATTTTCAGAGTCGCTTCCTCCGTGGCATCCGCAAAGACACTGTGCGACTCGCGAACACGATCGAGGCGCGGCTCGCGTCCGAGCCTGTGCGTGCCTCGAAGGATCTCAGCGGCGCATAAAGCACGGCGCCTGTTTTTCACTACGCATGTGCGCCCCGGTCTTGTGGAGGGCGGAACCGATACGGCCTCCTCCTGCATTTGCTTTGTGCGATGTTCTCTCTACCTTGCCTCAGACATGGGCAGCACGTTGGCAAAGGGGAGGAAGAGAGTGGAGCAAGCGAGCTTTGAATGGCTGCGCACGGGCCGCGAAGCCGTCGATGCCATGCTCGAAACGATTTCCCAGGCAGAGCAATCCATCCGGCTCGAGACGTTCATCTTTCAATCGGGCGAAGTCGGCGATTCCTTCCGTGAGGCGCTCGTGGCGGCGCAACGACGCGGTGTGCGCGTGCGCGTGATGTGCGATGCGTTTGGATCGATCAAGCTGCTCGCGAGTTATTGGGAAGATCTTGTGAAGGCCGGTGGCGAATTCCGCTGGTTCAATCCGCTCCAGCTCAACCGGATCATTTATCGCAACCATCGCAAGATTCTCGTGGTTGATAAGCGTGTCGCGTTCATCGGTGGATTCAACATCGGCACGGAATATTGCGGGGACGGCGTGACGTGTGGCTGGCGCGACCTCGGACTGAAGATCACAGGCGCGATGGCCACGGCGCTGGGGGAGACGTTCGATGATCTATTCACGCGCGCGGATTGCCGGCATCGGCGTTTTGAGACGATGCGCCGGACGCGATCGGATGCAATGGTGCCGGGACAACGTTGGACATTATTGCTGACAGGACCGGGCCGGGGACATCGCGCTTTGAAGCAATCGCTCATCCACGATTTCGATACGGCGAAGTCCATTCAGATCATGTCGGCGTACTTTCTGCCGAACCTACGTATCCTGCGTGCGCTGAAAAGGGCGGCGCGGCGCGGCGCGCGTGTGCGATTGATCCTCGCCGGCAAGAGCGATGTGCGGTTGATGCGCATTGCGACGCGAGGTTTGTATCCATCGCTGTTGAGAGCGGGCGTGGAGATTTACGAATACGAGCCGCAGATCATGCACGCGAAGATAGTCTTGGCGGATGATGTCGTGTACGCGGGATCAGCGAACCTGGATGCGCGCAGCTTGAGCATCAATTACGAGGTGCTGGCGCGCATTCCTGATGAAACCCTCGCTGATGAGGCGCGCGAGATTTTTGAAAGTGACATGCAACATTGCCGGCGCATCGAGCCTCGTGGCTGGCGCACGCCGCGTGGGATGTGGCAGAAGTTTATCGAACGGCTCGCGTATTTCATTCTGGCGCGTATTGACCCGTACCTGGCCCGCCGCCAGCGCAAACACCTGCTCCAGTCGTGACGTTCGACGGGAGGGAAAAGATCCAAACAGCAAGATCCAGATAAGCTCCAAGATTCAAACACCAAACCTCAAGCGAACGTTCCGCTCCACACTACACGAATGGCCTTTGGACCTTAGTGTTTGAAGTTTATCTGGAGCTTGGAGCTCGATGTTGTGCGTCGGCGTAAGCCTGTTCAAAATCAAAAACGTCCCCCACCGCGCCCTCTTAAAGATTACAACTTACTTCCGCAGGCGCGTGGACTTCTCGTCTTCGCGGCGGGCCTTTTCCAACTGGCGCTGATTGAACTCTTCTTCCTCGCGTTGCGCGCGATTGATCGAGGGCAGGCGTGATCGTTCTTCGGCGGCGGTCATCGCGGCGGCTTCTGGTGTCGGCAACACGGTCGGACGGATGAGCACCACGAGTTCGACGCGATTGATTTGTTCGCGCGAGCTGCGGAACAGCATCCCCAGGCCAGGAATGTCCTTCAGGAACGGCACGCCCCCGGACGACTTGTCTTTGGTCGTGCTGATGAACCCGGCCAGAATGATTGTGTCGCGATCGTGGACTGACACGTAAGCGTTTGCTGTGCGCGTGATCGTGATCGGCACGTCGTTGCCATCGATTACCGTGGTGCCGCCCACCTGCGAAATGTCCTGCGCGATCGTCATCGTCACGAGTCCTTCCTGGTTGATGATCGGCTGCACCGTCAGGCTGATGCCGATGTCCTGCAGCGCGTATTGCGAGCGCGAACCTGCGCCGCTGAAATCTGAAAAGTAACTACCCGTGATGAATGGCCGCTGTTCACCGACGAAGATGGTCGCAGATTGGGCGGTGGACGTTTGGATGCGCGGCCGTGAAAGCACGTTGATGCGGCTGTCGTTGGCCGCAGCGGTGACGGCAAAGTCGAAGTCGTTGCCATAGCTGCCGAAGTAGCTGAAGCCACTGGGAGCCGAGCCGCCCGAGTTCGTGCTGGTCCCGGGAAGGATGCTGCCGAGGAGATTCTTCGGGTCGAGAAAGCCGCCATTCTGCGAAGCGCCGGCGGTCGTGAACTTGCCACTCTCCTGTTTATTCTGACCCATGCTGACGCCGAGGTTTTTTCCGGAACCGATATTCACTTCGAGAATCAGCGCTTCGATGAGCACTTGCGGCAACACCACATCGAGCTTGGTGATGATGTTCGTGATCATGGGCAGGTCAACCCGGTCTGCAAACACGAGCAGCGCGTTCGAACGTTCATCAGCGATGATCTTGGCCTGGCCAATCAACTGAATGTCGCCTTGTCCGCCGCCAGCACTGCCTGCCGCCGTCGTCGCCCGGCGCACGGCGGAATCGAGCCGGTTGTTGAAGCCGCTGCGCCCCATTCCGCTCGAACCGCCGCCCGTGGCGCCGAGCCGATTGACGCCGCTGCTGCCGCCATAGCCACTCGATCCAGTGCCGCCGCGGTTGATGCCGCTGTTGCCAAAGCCACCACTGCCGCCGAGACCGGAATTACCAAAGCCCGTGTTCCCAAGCCCACCGCCACCCAGGCCTCCGCCGCCAAGCCCGCCGCCACCCAGCGCACCGCCAGACGATCCAAACGACACAGTGCTGCCGCCCGCCGACAATCCGCTGAGCACGGAGGCAACATCATTCGCGAGTGCATACTTGATCGGGATCACCACCATCTCGATCTGGCTGGGCAAGGTGACGTCCACCTTTTCCAGAATCTCCAGCATGCGTTTCACGTTTTCGGAATAGTCGCGCAGGATGAGGATCGGGCTGCCCTTCACCGCGATCACGCTACCTTGAAGCTGTGTGAATGGAGAAATGATTCCCTGCGCCTCATCGCCGGTGATGTTCTTCAGGTGAACGATGTGCGCCACGATTTTTTTCGACTCACGCAACTCCAGGGAGTTCGTCGTGAACTGCGGTGCTTCAGTCGGAGCGACCGACGAGGGCACCGCTTTCACGAACTTCTCACCTTCCTCGACCATCGTGATGCCATTGAGCCCGAGCATGGTGTTCAACGCGTCGATGCCCTCCTGCACCGTGAGCGTTGATTTGTTGATGAGCGAAATCTTCACGTTGGCCGGCGTCTGCGGAGATTTGAGAATCGTGCGCCCCGTGAGGTCCGCGTAAAACTCAAGCACCTGGCTGATGTCTGCTTCCTGCCAGCGAATCATGCCAGCCGGGATCACGTTCGTAATGCCTTTGGGGACCACGTTGGAAATGCCCGCGGTATTCGTCCCGCCAAACCGTGGACTGATCACCGTAGTGCCGGGGGGAAGCGGCGGTGTGGCCGTGCCCGGAAAGACAGGTCCACCGGGAGCCCCAGGCGTGACGTTGCTGCGTGGCGCCAGGTTGGTTGCGCCGGGGCGGTTGAAAAAACTGGGCGCCGCCCGACCCACATTAGTTCCAGGCGCGGCGGGCACTGCGGGCGGAGGCGGTACCTGCGCGCGGGACGACATCACCGAAACGATGACGACAAGCAAAGCGACAATTGTTTTCACGAGACCTTTCATTTCTTTGGCGGAGCGTTGGTCTTCGCCGGGGCGTTTGTCCGCGCTGAATCAGCTATCTTCTTGGAGCCGAATGGCCACAAACGCGAGAGCCAACTCGTCTTTTGGGGAGGAGCATTGGAAATAGCGGACTGCGTCGCGCCGGGCGCGGGCCGGGCCGTTCCGGCAGGAGCAGCGGGTCGCGGCGCCGGTGCCGTGGCGGTCGTCCCGCGCGCCGCAGCCGTGCGCTGGTAACTTGCCACCAGCGTGATGCTGCCTTGCAGCTTGTAACGCGGCGGATCGGGATTGAGCGTCATGCTGCGCACGCGGATCATCGAGCCACCTGCGCCAAGATTGTAGAGAAAATCCACGAGGCTCTTCTCGTCGGCGAGAAACTGAATGGTGCTGCTCTGTTCGTCGAAGAAGAGATTGGTTTTACCGCCGCTGCTGCCGGTACCGCGCAGCGTGGCGGTGTATTGAACGATCGTCACGCCGCTGAGCGCTGCCTGCGAATACACGGTGCTGGACAGTTTCAACGCCTGGTCTTCATTGCCGATCTGCGCGCCCTTCTGCTCGAGTTCAGCCAGGCGCAGTTGGTATTTTTTAATGTTGTCCACCTCGCGCTGAAACTGGTCGCGCGTTTTGATGGCAGCATCTTCCTGGTTCTTGACCTTGCCCCAATCAAGGAACCGGGGCCAGACGAGGAAGGCATTCACGACGAGAAAAACGACAAGCGCGACAATGATGACCAGCCGGCGCTCGCTCGGACGCAGATTCAACTTGTCGAATAGCGAAGTCATTCGTTCTCCGCGTTCTTCAGGTCACACTGAAAATTCCACGACAGCGTCGGACCCGCCGCGGTGGTTGCGCTCCGTATGTTCGGCACGTTCACGCGCGAGAACAGCAACTCGTTCTCGACGGTGTGCTTGCGCAGCTTGTCATTGAACTCGTTCACCACGGCTTGTGCGCCGGAATCACCACTGCCAAAAACGAGCACGCTGCGGCCCCGCTGAAAGCTCATGCTGTCCAGCGTTAGACCGTCCGGGAGATTTTCCGCGACGGCTTTGTAGCAACGCAGCGCGGCAAACTGGAGGTTCAACTGGTCTTCCATCACGCGAACGCGCGCCTTGAGCTGAAGCGCGTTTGTGTAAGCGCCTTCCAGTCCGCGCTTCTGTGATTCGTACCCCGCGACTTTCGTTTTCCGCCATTCCAGGGCGCCGATGTAAACCACGGCAAAGAGCAGATAGAGAACGATCAAGGCGCCGATCAGCCTCATGCCGATGCGTTCCTGGAATTTCTGTTTGTAACGAGCGGTGTACTCGGGGGGAAGCAGCGGCGGCCTCACGCCGTCGCGTGCCGCGCGCCGCGCGGTCGAAGAGGCAATGTCCACTTCGGGAATCGGTGGCACGACTTGCAGGGGTTGCTCGGGAGTTTCGAGGAGCGGTCGCCACATTTCCGCGGTCTTCTCATCGGCCACGAGGAACCGTTGCATCGGCCCCGTCAGCCAGCCTTCGAGTTCACCAGCCCACGCCATCTGTGCAAGTTGCTCCCGCACAAAAGCACCGCGTTCCTCCGCCCCCGGCAGATGCAGCAACGAAATGTTTTGTAGCACGCCGCCGAACCACCACGTCACGACACAGGTGTTTTCATCCGCCCCCGCGCCCGGATAAATCCACACGCCATCACTATCCGCACGCAGCGCGAGCAGTTGATCGATAAACGGAACTTCCAGCCGGTCTGCGAGGTAGCTCTGACCTTCGAGCTTGCCCAGGAATTCCTCGACATGATTTCGCGCCGCGATGACGACGACCGCTGTCTGTGTGCCTTCGGCTTTGTTCGGCAGCAGCTCAAAGGTCCAGACGATCTGCGCGGTGGGAAGCGGTGAAAGTTTCTCCAACTGCAAATCCAGCATCGACAAGGTTTCATCGAGCGTATCGGCGGGCGGGAGTTGAATGACGCGCAGGAAGACTCTATCCGCCGGAAGCCACGCGATGTTCAGGCGCGGCTGGTAGAGAGATTGCCAATCTTTTGAGAAGAGCTTGGGCGGCAGCGGCTCGGATTGGAGCTTCGTTTCCTCGCGGGTGAGTTGCGGATTGTCGCCGCGAAAAGTGAATTGCCACAGGCGCTTCGTCTCTCCCACTGCCCGAAAAACGTTCGCGGATTGCCAACGCGCCATATCAGCTCTTCACCCACATCTGCGTGGCAGTGTCCTCGACGAGAGACTTCATGTGCTCTTCCGTCTGGGTGACGCGGAGAACTTCTTCGAGCGTGGTCGTGCCGGCTTTTACCTTGGTCCAACCATCGATGCGCAGGGTGCGCATGCCGTGCTTCACGGCCTCATGCGCGATGGTCGAAGCCGGCGCGCGATTCATCACCAGCGGGCGAATCGCTTCCGTCACGAGCAACAATTCGTAAATGCCGAGACGTCCCTGGTAGCCAAGCTGCCGGCACTCTTCACAACCCGCGCCTTTGCGGAAAACCGTGGTGTCGATCTCGTTCTCGGGAAATCCGATCTTGCGCAGGAAGCTCCGCTCCACCTTCTGCGGCGTCGAGCACTTCGGACAAATCGTGCGCACGAGGCGTTGCGCCATGATCGCTTCGACCGACGACGCCACGAGGAACGGCTCAATGCCCATGTCGATCAAGCGCGTGAACGCGCTCGGCGCGTCATTCGTGTGCAGCGTGCTGAACACCAAGTGACCCGTCAGCGCCGCGCGGATCGCGATCTCGGCGGTTTCAAGGTCGCGAATTTCGCCGACCATGATCACGTTCGGGTCCTGGCGAAGAATGTGACGCAAGCCGACGGCGAACGTCAGCCCGATGTCGGAGCGCACCGCAATCTGATTGATGCCCTTGAGTTCGTATTCGACCGGTTCCTCGATCGTGATGATGCGCTTGGTGATCGAATTGATCGTACTGAGGAAGGCGTAAAGCGACGTCGATTTGCCGGCGCCGGTAGGACCCGTCACGAGCAGAATACCGTGCGGCTTCACGATGATTTCGCGCAGCGCTGTTTCTTCCTTGGGATCGAAGCCGAGCTTGTCCAGCGTGAGGAAAATCTTTCCGCGAGTGAGCAAACGCAGTGAGACTGATTCTCCGTAAACCGTCGGGACCGTCGAGACGCGAATGTCGATTTCCTCGCCCTTAATGCGGACATTGATACGGCCGTCTTGCGGGAGACGTTTCTCCGAGATGTTCATCCCGCTCATCACTTTGATACGCGAGATGATGGCCGCCTGATACCGCTTCAACTGCGGCGGCATCGGCGTCTGGTGGAGAATGCCATCGATGCGGTAGCGAATGCGCAACTCGTCTTCGGCTGGCTCAAAATGAATGTCCGTCGCGCGGTCCTTGTACGCTTCCCAGATGATCTGGTTTACGAACTTGATGACGGACGCTTCCTGGTCGCCCTCGGTGATTTCCTTATCGACCAGATCGAGGTCGAGCGGCTCGTCATCGTCCTTGGCGAGTTCGTCGAGCGTCTCGGCGCCGACGCCGTAATACTTTTTCAGCGCCTTCTCGATTTCACCACGCGTCGCGAGCGCGAACTTCACTGGCTTACGTGCATCGAACTGCACCGCGTTCAACATCGCCGTGTCGAACGGATTGCTGACCGCGATCACGAGCGTGCCGTTCTGGGCGTCGAACGGGATGGCGTTGTATTGGAAAGCAACTTTCGTCGAGATCGCGTTGCGCGCTTCGGTCGGGACCGCGGTCTTGCGCAAGTCAATGAACGGCCAGTTCAAGACTGTGGCGAGATGTTGCAGGAAATGTTCCTCGCTCATGCCGCTCTCGCGGCAAATGAAGTCCACGAGGGTGTCCGTGGATCCGCTTTCGACGGCCACGCGCCAGGCTTTCGCCCAGTCGCCAATCTGCTGCGCACTGGTATTCGCAGCTTGAGCAAAGACGTTATTAAGAGAAACGAATGACATAGGTGGATGTCCGCAAGGACTCCGCAAGTCGCTTCCGTATTTACACCGGACGCTAGTCAAAGTTGCGAAGGCGCGTCAAAAGATTGTTTTGCCCGCGCCGCTACAACGCGTCTTCCTGGAGCGATTTGGCGGCGGAGAGAGGTAACTCAGGTGAACGGGAATGCAAGAGCGCGCGCCAACCGGCAATCTCAAATCCAAAATCTTCAATGACCGGAATTGAGGATCGAGGATTGTTGATTGAAGATTTTGGATCGAACGACACACACGCATTGACCCGCGCTGAAATTTCGCCATTGCTCTTGCGCATGCGATTGAGTCACGGCCTTCATCTGGCCTACTGCACTAATATCCATCGCGGAGAATCGTGGGCGGAAACGTTCACTGCATTGCAGACGCACACTCTGGCCGTGCGCGACCGCGTATCGGCGGGCAAGCCTTACGCGATCGGTCTCCGACTAAGCGCGCAGGCCGCGAGGGAATTGAGCGACGCGCAGACGCTGACCGCGTTCCGCCACTGGCTCGATCGCGAGAACTGTTACGTCTTCACGATCAACGGTTTTCCCTACGGCACCTTCCATGGCGCGCGTGTGAAGGAACAGGTTTACGTGCCTGACTGGACGACGAACGAGCGCGTGGAATACACGAACCTGTTGTTCGACCTGCTCGCGCAGATCGTTCCCCCTGATGTCGAGGGCAGCGTCAGCACGGTGCCGTGTTCGTTCAAAGAATTTATCACCCGCCCGGAACAGGTGGCGGCGATGCACGGGAATCTTTGGCGGAGCATTGAGCATATTGCTCGCGTGAGTGAACGCACGGGACGTCGCCTGCACCTGGGGCTGGAGCCTGAGCCGCTTTGTTTCCTGGAAACGAGTCACGAGACAGTCTGCTTCATCGATGCGTTGCGGGATGAACATCCGAATGATATGCGGCTCAAAGCTCATCTCGGCGTGAACTACGACACGTGTCATCTCGCCGTGGAGTTTGAGGAGCCGGCCGCGGTGCTGAAGCGTTTTGCCGATCACGATGTTCGCGTGAGCAAGCTCCACTTCAGCTCCGCGCTGAAAGTTGTGCCTGACGATCTCACGCTGAATGCGCTGACCTCGTTTGTGGATTCTGTGTACTTCCATCAAGTGATCGAACGCACCGGAGACAACGCGATGCGCCGCTTCCGTGACCTGGATGTGGTGCTCGCGGAAAACCCGGGCGACACCACGCAACTTCCGCGCGAGTGGCGCATTCACTTTCACATTCCGCTGCACTTCCGCGCGACCGCGATGTTCGGCACCACCACCGATCACCTCATGGGTGTGATGGATGCGCTCGCGGTAAATCCATCGCTCTGCTCGCACATCGAGATGGAAACGTACACGTGGGAAGTGATGCCGCCCGAAATGAAAAACCGCAGCGTCGTGGACCAACTTGTGTCGGAGTACGAATGGACCCTCGCTGAGTTGGCGAAGCGCGGCATTACGAAAACCTGACCGGGATGTCTCGCGAAGGACGCGAAGGCAGTGAAGCCGATTCAATCCTTCATCTCCTTCGCGCTCTTCGCGAGACTCCTTCTTCTCCCCGATTCGCTTTCCTGCTTTCCTCTCGCGCGATGAATCCGCCCAACGCATGGCGCACGCTGCTTGTTCTCGGGCGTGTCTCAAATTTGCCGACAGTCTGGTCCAATTGCCTGGCTGCCTGGCTGCTTGGCGGCGGCGGCGTTCACTGGGAACGTTTCATACTGCTCTGCGCTGGCGCGACGTGGCTCTACATCGGCGGGATGTATTTGAACGACGCCTTCGACGCCAACTACGACGCACAACATCGTCGCGAGCGGCCCATTCCCTCCGGTCGCGTGTCGCCGCGCATGGTGTGGCAAATTGGAATCGCCGCGCTGGCCGTGGGCCTCGCTTTGATTGCGCCGCTCGGCATGACTCCCTTCCTGAACGCCATCGCGCTCGTGCTGTGCATTCTCCTCTACGACGCCGTTCACAAACTCATCACGTTTTCGCCCGTGCTCATGGCGATGTGCCGGTTCTTTCTGTACGTCATGGCCGCTTCCACTCCGACGGGCGCC
>DATHEW010000593.1:0-2298 GCA_035318425.1 Candidatus Acidiferrum sp.
CGCGAGGAACCGGAAGCCGCGCGGTTCGGAGACCAAACGAAAATCGCCGAACGCGCGCGATTGGCGCAGCACGTTTGGGAATTGGTGTATTGGCTCGCGATCACCGTTGTGTTTGCACTCGGCACCACGGCCATCGTCTGGCTCGGGGCGAAGCAAGTCCTCGCGGGCGCACTCTCGATCGGCGAGTTGCTCGTGTTCCTCGCTTACCTCGCGCAGCTCTACGAACCGTTGAACCAGCTTTCGCACGTCGGTGCCACGCTCGCGAGCGCAACGGCGGCCACCCATCGTGTCTTCGAGTTGCTCGACACGCCCGTGGACGTGATGGATTCCCCCACCGCATTACGCGTCGTGAGCGAGGAAGAACGCCAGGTCGGACAACGCGTGTTGGTGGCACAGGGCGGGGTGGAATTTCGCGGTGTGAATTTCAGCTATCGCCCGGACTCTCCCGTGTTGCGCGACGTAAACTTCACGCTGCGGCCCGGGGAATCGTGCGCGATCATCGGCCCGAGCGGCGCTGGAAAATCAACGCTGATCAGCATGGTGCCGCGCTTCTTTGATCCGGACGCGGGCGTGGTGTTGCTCGATGGCACGGACATCCGGCAGTTGCGCGTGAAAGATTTGCGCCGCCACATTGGCGTTATGTTGCAGGAGCCAATCATCCTCGCGGCCACCGTCGCGGAGAATATCGGGTGCGGGAGAGACGGCGCGACTCGCGCGCAGATCGAATCCGCCGCCCGCGCCGCGAACGCACACGACTTCATCGCTCGCCTTCCACAGCAATACGACACCGTGGTCGGTGAAGGAGCGGCGCGGCTCAGCGTGGGAGAGCGCCAACGCATCAACATCGCGCGCGCGTTCCTGAAGAATGCGCCCGTGCTGTTGCTGGATGAACCGACGAGTGCATTGGACGCCGAGAGCGAGAGCATGGTGGTTTCGAGCATCTTTGAACTGATGCATGGGCGCACGACGCTGATCGTCGCGCACCGGCTCAGCACGATTCGGCGCGTGGACAAGGTGATGGTGATCGAACGCGGCGTGATCACGGCGTTCGGTTCGCGTGATGAGCTGATGGCGCAGGAAGGCTATTTCGCGCGGCTGATCGGTGAGAGATCCGATTAAGGCTGGCGGCGATTGAACGCCACCACGTCGTCGTACTTAACGCCGGTTCCGCCGAAAATATCCAACGCCGAGCCGATGGTGAGATCGATTCGCCCGCGGCTCAGACGCGTCACTTCCTCCAAATCCACCAGCGACTTCGCACCGCCCGCGTAAGTGGTCGGGATGGGCGTCCATTCCGCAAGTTTCTCAACGAGTTCGTGATCGATGCCGCGGCAAAGTCCTTCGACATCGGCGGCGTGGATCAGAAATTCATCACAGAACGCCGCGAGACGAACGAGCAGGTCACGCGAAATAATTTCCTCCGTGAACTTCTGCCAGCGATCGGTCACCACGAAGTAATCCGGGCCGCGCTTGCGGCAGCTCAGGTCGAGCACGAGCCTCGACTTGCCAATGGCGGTGACGAGTTGGTTCAAACGTTCCCAATCAACGCGCCCTTCGCGAAACACCCACGACGTGACGATCACGTGCGACGCTCCGGCGTCCAGCCAGGTGCGCGCGTTCTCGAGATTCACACCGCCGCCGATGTGCAGTCCGCCGACGTAAGCCGCCAACGCCTCGCGCGCCGCCGCTTCATTGCCCGAACCGAGCATGATGACATGGCCGCCTTTCAAGAGATCGCGGCGATAGAGTTGCGCGAACCACGAGGCGGGCTTTTCGGAAACGAAGTTGGTGCGCAATCCTTCGCCAGCGTCACTTAGCGTGCCGCCGACGATTTGTTTGACCTTTCCTTCGTGAAGGTCGATGCAGGGACGAAACATCGCGCGGATTATCTCTCCGGCAATCCGCTTCCGCAAATCCTGTCATCGTTCAAATGCGTGCATTGAACTGAAGGCGGGCGGAATTCGAACAGGCACGAAGAGGTTCTTGCCACATCCCAACAGCGCTGCTACGCCTTGCCGCACGACCCCCGGTGTTCAACTTGCCGGGTGTCATTTCAACGAAAGACCAGTCATGAAAAATATTTTATTCACCGCCATCGCACTCGCCGCGATTTCAATCTTGCACGCCGCCGAAGGTGAGAAGCCCGGCTATAAGGACACGCCGCTGATTCCCGGCACCAAGTGGCACATTCACGACTCCGATCGCCCGCAACCGACCGTCGTCACTCCGGCGAAGGAACCCGGCAAGCCGCCGTCCGACGCCATCGTGCTCTTCGATGGAAAAGATCTTTCCGCGTGG
>DATHEW010000594.1:0-6085 GCA_035318425.1 Candidatus Acidiferrum sp.
GGATCAATGTGTATCCGCGACAGATCGAGGAAGTGATCTACGAATTTCCCGGCGTGAAAGAAGCCGCCGTCGTCGGAGTGCCGGATGCAAAGCGAGGAGAGCAGCCTATGGCCTTTGTCGTCGCGAGCGAGAAGGCTTCGATCGATTCGAAGGCGCTGCAGCAATTCCTGAAAGAACGATTGGCTGATTACAAGGTGCCCAAGCGCATCGTTGTCATGTCCGCGCTGCCGCGAAACGCCACGGGGAAAGTCCTGAAGCCTGAATTGAAGAAACTGGCGGCGCAGAAACCGGGTGAGACCTGAGCAAAGCACGCAGTTCCCCCTGGAGCGGTCGGGTGTGGATGGTGGTTGCAGAACCCGTGATTCTTCCTTTTCCTTCGCGCCGTGAAACTCACGTTCCGCCGCTTTGACTTGCGCCTCACGCACATGTGGACCATCGCCAGCAACGTAGCCACGGGCGGCAAAAATATTTACCCGGTCGTGTTCATTGAATTGCGCGATGGCGACGGCGTGGTCGGTGTCGGCGAGTCGGCGCCGTCGAGCACTTACGCGGAGAATGGCGAGACGGCAGCGGCATTCCTGGCGCGAGTGGATGTGTCGCAGCTTTCGTTCGAAGATGTGCCCGGCAGCATGGCTTACATCGAGTCGCTCGCGCCGAAAGACTTTTCACCGAAGGGCGCATTGAACATCGCGTTGCTCGACGGCGCGGCGCAGAAGGCGCGCAAGCCGTTGCACGAGTTTCTGGGGCTCGGCTTCACGGAAGGCAAACATGTCACGTCGTTCACGATCGGCATTGATACGCCGGAGATGATGCGGAAGAAGACGCGCGAGGCGGAGCAGTTCCCGGTACTGAAGATCAAAGTCGGCGGACCAAATGATGAACAGAACTTGGCGGCGGTGCGGGCCGAAGCTCCGACGAAACGCTTGCGCGTCGATGCCAACGAGGGTTGGAAAACAAAAGAGGAAGCGCTGAAGAAGCTCGAATGGCTCGCGCGCGATCCGAACATCGAGTTCGTGGAGCAACCGATGCCTGCCAGTGCATCGCGCGCTGATTACGCATGGCTGAAGGAGCGTTCGCCGCTGCCGATCATGGCGGACGAGTCGTATCTGAACGCGTCGCAACTCGAGGTTGCCGCGGAATGTTTTCACGCCGTGAACGTGAAGCTCTGCAAGACTGGCGGCGTCACCCGCGGCTTCGAAGCATTGAGCGCCGCGCGACGTGCCGGGCTCAAGACGATGCTCGGGTGCATGATCGAATCGAGCGTGCTCATCTCCGCTGGCGCGCACCTAGCCGAACTCACGGATTATCTCGATCTCGATGGCAACGTGCTGATCACGAATGATCCTTACCGCGGCGTGCGCACGGAGCGCGGCGTGATGAGTTTCGCTGGAGTGCAGCCGCAAGCCGGGTTGTGTGTCGCACCGCGCTGATCGAGTCGAGACCTTCACTGTCCAGTGATCAGTAATCAGTAATCCAGCTCAGGCGGCGTGCGACCGGCTTACTTCACTGCCACTGGCTCGACAGCGGGCGCAACGCGCTGTGGGACTGAGAGGGGTTGGAACCACGAGCGCCAGCCTTCGGTAACTTCCAGCCAGAGCCACTGGCGAAATGCAGTAAGTAACCATTTCCCATTCATGTTGTTGCGCTCGAAGGTGTAGCCGCCAAAAAGGAAACGCTGGCGGTCATTCATGCGGCCGAATGTTCCCAGCTCGCGGCGTTTGCATGCGATGGCGGCAATGCGGCGGTTGTAAGTGCTCATCAGCTTGAAAACCGGCCCCGAACGCGCGGTGATGAACACGCCGTAGTCGAGTGCTTTGTCGCCTTCCTTGTAAATCAAGCCCGCGACGCCGAGGTAATAAAGTCCGAGATCAAGTAGGAACGCCGTGCGCATCAGCTCGAAATCACCGAGGTAATCGTACTTATCTTTGTAGAGCGCGCGGAACCAACAGTCGTAGCTGTGCGTGAAATCGTCGTCGTACTTGCGCGCCAGCATCGTGGCATCTTCGCCACGTTGCTGCGCCACGATCATGTGGGCCGCGCGCCACGTGGTGAAGGACATCCAGTCCATGCCCGGGCTGTAAAACGGATCCATAAAGCCGGCCGCATCCCCCACGAGCACGAAGCCGTCGCCTGCCACGGTGGTGCAGGAGTAGGGAAGATTCTTGCGCCAGTGAACGTCGCCTTCCGTCCACGTCGCGTCGCGCATGATCTCGGCGGCGACGGGATGTTTGCAGAGAAAAGTTTTCAACCGTTCGCCGAGCGAGCCCTCCTCGGGCCACTCGACGCGGCGTTGATCGAAGACGACCCCGATGCTGACATCGCCGCCCTTGAGTGGGATGCACCAGGCCCACCAGCCGTCGCCCATGAAATGGTTCGTAGCCGTGGCGCGGATGCCATGACATTGCAGCGACCATTCGGGAAATTTCTTCGTAAGTTCGTAGCCGTCCCAGTCCTTCACGTTGCGCCATCGAGACCAGACGGAGGTGGTGGGATGTTCGGTGTTAGCGCGCCACCAGCCTTTTTGTCGCGCGAGATACGCAGCGGGACCGGAGGCATCAACGACCCAACGCGCGTGAATGGTTTCGGTTTGTTCCTCGCGCTTCAGCACGAGCTTCTGTTCGCCGCCGGCAACGAGTTCAACGGATTGAACACTCGCTGGCCGATACAACTCCGCGCCGAGCTCGACGGCGCGGCGCAAGACTTCCGCATCGAGCGTGGAGCGATCGACTTGATACGCGGCCACACGCGCGAGATAGCGCCCGCCGATTTCGCTGCACTGATCGAGCGTTTGTGTGCGCTCGTTGGAAAACCAGAAGCGCATCCCTTGTTTCAAGAGATGTGCTTCGTTGAGATATTGCGTGAGGCCAAGAACGCGCCCGAGGAAATAGGCGCTGACTTCGACTGTCGCTTCACCGACCTTGCGCGGGAAGCTCGTCGTCTTCTCGACGATGAGCACGCGCAGCTTTGGCTCTTCGCGGAGCAGCAGGATCGCGGTGGCTGCTCCGGCCAGCGCGCCGCCGATAATGGCGACGTCGTACGAACGCGCTGGCGCCGGGGGAGTCACGTTAATCGACGCGATTGATGTGCAGGTCGCGGTGAACGACTTTGCCATCCTCAGCGTTCACGAAGATCTGGCCGACATCGACAGTCTGGCTGGCGTTACGCGCTTTCTCGGCCCAGAAGGTGACCTTCCAGACGGGCATGTCTTCCCAGCGCTCCAACTGCAACTTCGAGTTCGTGAGCTTCACGCGGTCGAGCAAGCCATCCTTCTGCGCAATCTTCAGCGCTTCGGTGGAATCGATCTTCAACTTCGAGCGATCGAGCAAATTCTTGTAACTGCCAGCGCGCTCGAACAAGCGGAACGGGCGTTGCACGTCCGTCTTCTTGCCGCCATCAAAGCGCACCTCGGTCGCCTTCATCCGCGCATCGATGTCGTAGAACACAATCCACCATGTGCTCGGCGTGAGGCCGCCGATGGATTTCTCGGAGCGGATTTGAACGACCTTGTCCTTGGCGTCTTCGCCCACGTAACGATTGCCCTCCTTGATCAGGTCGAAGGCGGTGGGATCAGCCGCGCGGGCGGCGAGTGCGAAAGCGCAGAGCGCGACAGTGCTGAAAAAGCTTTTGGTCATCACGGTTGTCTTCATCGGCGCGGAATGTAGTCCGCGCTCTGGCGGCGCTCAATATTCAAAACGTGTTGAACGCGAACCGGAGATTGGCACTCCACGCGGGTCTGTTCCGCACCAAAACAAAAAAGGCGGACCATGTGGGCCCGCCTTGATGATTCGAATCCGTTTACGCTTTCTTCGGCTTCTTGGCTTTGACCGTCTTCACCAATTTGTCTTTGCGTTTCAGGTACGCTTTACGACGACTGCGCTTTTCCACTTTGTTGTGCTGCTTGCCCATAGTTGCTTTACTTTAAATCGCTGATGCTTTTGCTTGGATGCGCAATATGAAGAGTCGCTGGCACGTGTTCAATTTCTTTCTCTTGCTCATGGCGACACTCGTTCTCACCGGTTGCTCCACGAGTGAAGAGCGCAAGAAGAAGAAGGAGCTCAGCAACATCCGCGTCCACATCGAAAGCGACCAGAGTGGCGATCGGTCTTCAGCCATCAGCGTGCTTCGCTCAGCGCCGATCCGCATCAATGTGGAAGCCGAGCCGATCCTCGACGAGCACAATATGAACAATGCCACATTGCTCGAACAGGCGGACGGCACGTTCGCCATCCAGTTGGAGCTCGATCGCCGTGGTGGGTGGATTCTCGAACGCACGAGCGTGTCGCATCGCGGCAAGCACCTCGCGATCTTCAGTTACTTCGGTGAAGGACGCTGGCTCGCCGCGCCGCTGATCACGGGGAAGAACAGCACCGGCATGTTGACCTTCACCCCCGATGCTTCACATGAGGAATCAGAGCGTATCGTGCGTGGGCTCAATAATGTGATCCGAAAATTGGAGCGCAAAGAGAACTGGCCTTTCCCCGCCGCGCTTGATCGTTGATCTTCGTCGGATGAAGTGGGTTTCACTGTTTGTAATCGTCAGCGCGTGCGCCGTCGCCGCGCAGCCGTTTCAATTGCCCACCGCGAATCGCGCTCTCTTGGAGCGCGGCGGCGAGGAAAAGTTTTTCGTGGGCACCACCGGAAAACCCTGGATGAGCGGCATGTTCGGTTGCGTGCGCACCAGCGGCTATCAGATGCACGAGGGCCTCGACATCCGTTCCGTGCAACGCTCCAAACGCGGTGAACCGCTCGATCCGGTGATGGCCGCGGCGGACGGCACGGTTGCTTACATCAACAAGCGCGCCGGCACTTCGAATTACGGCAACTACATCGTGCTGCGCCATCTGATCGAAGGTATGGAAGTGTTCACGCTCTACGCGCACCTGAGCGCCTTCGCTGAAAACCTGCGCGCGGGCAAAGCGGTGAACGCGGGAGAAGCCATCGCAACGATGGGACGCACCAGCAACACGCGCGAGCGCATCTCGCAGGAGCGAGCGCACGTCCATTTCGAAATCGATCTTCAGCTCAGCGAGCGTTTTCCGACCTGGTACAAGAAGCATCATCCGAAAGAGCCGGACGATCATGGCGTTTGGAACGGGATGAACCTCGTCGGCATCGATCCGCGCCTCGTCTTTCTGGAACAGCAGGCAAAGGGGCCGAAGTTCAGCTTGCTCGAATTCATCCGCAGCCGTCCCGAGTTGTGCCGCGTGCTGGTGCGAGATGCGAATTTCTCCTTTGTGAAGCGCTATCCCATGCTCGTGCGAAACAATCCGACAGCGCAGACTGAAGGCGTGGCCGGCCACGAACTCGCGCTCGACTTCAACGGTGTGCCGATCGCGATCACACCGCGTGCCGGCAGCGAAATCAAAAGCAAGACACGCTATCAGGTTCTCTCGGTCAACGCTGTGGTGCAGAAGGAGAACCCATGTCGGAAACTCGTCACGCAACGCGGCAGTTCGTGGCAGTTGACGTCGCAGGGAATTAATTTTCTGGACCTGCTCACCGAGTAGCAACCGTCCATGCACCGGTGAGGCAACCCGGTGTTGCACCTGAGAAAATTTTCCGGCTGTGCCCCTCAATGCAGCGCACCCGGCGTTGTGGTACACAAATCCCAGCAATGAGAATTCACATACAGGATTGTCGCACGCAGAAGTTTCTCCGAGAACCGAACAACTGGGTCGCGGTGGCCGCCGCCGCGCGCAACTTCCCCACATCGATGGATGCTTTCCGCCATTGCATCGATCTCGGCCTGGCAGGTGTGAGTATTTTCGTGGACCGCGGCGGGCATCGCCGTCCGCTCGTCATTCCCGTGGACAAGGAAGTCGCTTCGCCGCTGCCCGCCAGTCACAGTCCCGTGGCGTGGGACTGAAACTGTTTTACACCGGCCCGGTGATCAATACCGAGATGCTCGTGGTGATGCTGGAGAAGCACGGCATCGTTGCGACGCACGAACTCGCAGCGGGTGAATCGGCCGATGAGGAGGATTTGAATCGCACTGCTCAAGTGCTCGTTGCGGAAGCTGACTACGCCCGCGCCCACCAATTGTTTTACGCGGAGCGCGAGGATGAGCTGTGATTATTATAGCGTT
>DATHEW010000595.1:0-3791 GCA_035318425.1 Candidatus Acidiferrum sp.
TGATTGTTCGCGGCGTAGTTCCACTCGTAACTCGATCCTTCATTCTTGAACCAATCCAGATTGTCCTTGGGACATTGAAAGATCATGAGCGCGCCACCGACATGATTCGACAACGCATCCACGATGCGCGGAAAAATATTCGTGGGATCGATCGGCGTTGTCGGCCGTCGTTCGGCGGAAGGCAGCCGGCCATCATGCTCGTCCGTGTAAATCGTGAGCGCGATCCCGAGCTGTTTCAGATTGCTGATGCACTTCGTGTCACCGGCTTTGCCCTTGGCGCGGCTCAATGCCGGCATCAGCAGCGCCGCGATGATCCCGATGATCGCGATCACCACGAGCAATTCGATCAGCGAGAATGCCTGTGATACTGCGGGGTGGAACAGGCGGCCCACCCGTCTCGTTCCGTCGCTCGCCGCGCCGAACGGAATCGCGTGCGACGTTTGCTTGAAGGGGCGTGAAGCCAGGGTCACACGCCGGTTGATTCGCGGAGTCGCCGTTGGTTGGGACAAGTCGGCGAGTTGCGCCATCGCGCGGAATGAAAACGCCCGTGCCATAATCAAGGCGTTGTCTGCTGTTGCTGGCGTTTCTGGCGTTCGAGCCGGATGCGGTCACGCTCGACGCGCTGATCGGGAGTGCTGTTGCGCAAGCGGTTCTGCATCCGTTGCTGGAGATCCTGCTGCGTGGCAGGCGCTGCATGCGCGGACATCTCTTGCAACCGCCGCTGTCGTTCTTCCGGCGGCAGGGCGCGCAACTCTTCCATGACATCCCATTGCTGCTGAGCCTTCTCGCGTTCAGCCGGCGACATGGTCACAAGCGTCGCCTCGAACTCTCGTTGCCGAACTGCGGCGCGTTCGGAAGCCGTGAGCTGAGACTGCGGTGGTGCAGTAACGACATTAAGATTCGTTTCCGCGCGCGCGCTGGCGGCGGCGCGTTGCGATGCGGGCGCGTAAAACCCACCGAGCGGTTGCAGTGTGTAAAAGCCATCCCACTTGCGGTGCGCTTGCGCTGCCACTCGCGCCACGGCTTCCTCAAACGGCGTGTCGTGCAGGCGCAAGCGGATCGTGCCCTCGGCGCCATCTTCAGGAACGACCTGTGCCTGCGTGAAACGGGAGAGCGCCAGCGCCACGAACGCGAGATCTTTGCTGTCGATCTGAGCAGAAACGAGTTTGTTTCCCAAGCGCGTGTTGCTGGCGAAGCCGCCCGTGCCGACGCGGCGCCATGATGGCGCCGTGAAAAGGTTGGTCCACCCGCTGCCGCTGATGGTGATATCGCCGCGCACGGCTTTCTTGAGCGGAACCAGCGCCGCGCCGCGTGCGTAGATGGGATAGAGCGCCGTCCAGCGAGCATGCACTTGCAGGCCGATGATGTTGAGCACGTCATCGATGGGCACGTTTTTCACTTCGATAGTGACAGGGCCTGCAATGTCTTTGTGAACGATGACGCGTTCCCATGTTTGCCACTGAATTTTTGAGACGACTTTCCGCACGTCCATGTTGCGGACGTTTAGCGTGACGAGATTCAGGCGAGCGCGATAGCCGCGATAGCAGCCCCACACCAGGACAGCAGCGACGCCCAAACCGACAAGAATGCGGAACCGCCCCTTCAAGCACATCTCACGACGGCAAAGAGCGTCCGGTGGTTACTGGAAACCCGGAACGGCGGCGGTGGGTCAGACGTGGTGAGTTGCGGCGGGACCAGCAGGCTGATCAGTCCTTGCCCGCGACTTTGCGAAAGAACTCGGAGCTGTTCTCCATGTTCATCATGGCCAGATCGAGCTCACCGTCGCCGCGCTCGCGAGCCTTGCCGAGCTGTTCCGCAACCTTCGGCGCGGCGGAGTTGGCAAAATATTTTACGGCGCCCACGCTCACGTGCGCGGCGAACACCACGACCAGCAAGGTGTCGTGCTCGATGTTCTGGACGATGAGGCTAAAACTTTCGCCCTGTTGATAAACACAGTTGAAGTTCGACTCGCTGACGATCGAGGCCATGCCCTGGGTGGCGGCGAATGAACCTGCGGCGAGCGCCGCCAGCGTGGTCGTGTCCACGCTGCTGGAGGAGGAGCCGGACTCGGTGATCAGGAAGCCCGCTTTGTCGATGATCATCGCGGAGGACGCTTCGCTGCGAGAAATCAGTTCGCCCAGCAGGCGATCCAGTTCCCGCACATCTTCCGCGATGAGCTGCGGCAGAGCCATAACGCTGTTCAGTGAACGAGCTGCTGCGGCTTTCGGGGCGCCGACTTATTGCCCTCGTTGATGAACTTGTGGAGCAACATGCGAGTGATCATGTTCAACGTTTCGAAAACACCCTGGCACTTGTGCGCCACGGCGGTGAACGAAGGGACTTGCACGTCGCGGTTGTTCAACAGGAACTCCATGTAATCGACCGGCGCCGCATTCGGCAGGTCGCGCTTGTTATACTGAAGCACGTACGGAATGTCGTTGAGGTCGAGGTCGAGCGCCTTCAAGTTGTCTTCGAGATTCTGGAAGCTCTTCACACTCTCTTCCATCTTCTCGTATTGCGAGTCGGCCACGAACACGATGCCATCCACGCCACGCAGCACGAGCTGGCGCGTCGTGTTGTAGATGACCTGGCCGGGCACGGTGTAGAGTTGGAACTTCGTTTTGAATCCGCGGATCGCGACCGCCTCGATCGGCAGGAAGTCGAAGAACAGCGTGCGGTCAGAGCTGGTCGCCAGCGACACGAGCTTGCCCTTTTGGCCTTCGGCCGTTTGGACGTGATCGTGGACCTGCACGAGGTTCGTGGTTTTTCCGCCGAGTGCAGGACCGTAATATACGATCTTAACCTGCAGCTCTTTGGTGGCTTGGTTAATGATAGCCATAATTCAAGTGGGTTGATTGCTCAGCTCAGCGGCAATCTGAGCGAGGAGGTTGATCGGCATCGGGTCACCGGGCTTGCCGCACACGGCGAAATAAATGTTTGGCTGCTTGAACACCTGCCAGCAACCCCCCTCGACTGTCAGAGTCATGCTCTGCAGCGCGCCCAGCCCAAGTTCTTTTGTGTACTGCGTCATCCGTCCGAACATCTGCGGCAGGAAAGCCGCCATCGTGTCGGCCTTCACGCCCGGCGGCATGATGCTGGCCACCGTCAATCCGTCTGTCATGGCGAGCAACGCGCCGGTGACGCTCGGCAGCTTGCAAACGTTTTGTATGACTACTTTCGGAGAGAATTTTCCCGCGGAAGTGCCGAGCAACGCCTCAATCGGAGGCAACACGGGCTGTGCGGGCGCTGCTGCAACGGTCGCAACCTTGGCGCCGGAAGTTTTCCTGGCTGGCGCTGCAGGCTTCGCCGGTGCCGAAACCGCAGCAGGAGCTGGTGCGGCGGCCGTGACGGTGGATCGTGGTGCAAGCGCCGGTTCTGCTGAGTCTGTTCCCGATTGGAACAGATCAGGAATTCCTTCTCCCACATCAGCACGCTTCTGCGTCGAGCTGCGATGATGAGCCATGAAGACCGGGGCGATCACTTTGAGCGGCAACTCAACGAGCAGTGCCGCCGCACTGGCAGAGGAGGGACGCGGCAACGGCGGCGTGAGCCAGCTCGAAAGATCGCTCCACGTAAACAAAACCTTGCCGCTCTTCAGCATCGATTCCACTTGCGCCATCGGCAGCGTCAACGTCGTGCCCTTCACGTCCACATCACCAAGCTCGCGGCAGATTTCCGGCGGCAGCACAGGCACCAACTTCTCGAGCGCCATCGGGAGACTCGCGCTGCTGTCGGCGGAAGTGGCAGGTGCAGTCGTCGCGACGACTTTTGGAGTCGGCTTCGCTGATCCT
>DATHEW010000596.1:0-2093 GCA_035318425.1 Candidatus Acidiferrum sp.
CGGGTGAATGTCCGCCGGAACAACGTACCGTTCCAGGGAGCGAGAAATGCATCGCCATCGTTTACGAAGGTCCGAACGCAGTGAAAAAGATTCGCGACGTCCTCGGCCCGACCGATCCTTCCAAGGCGCCGCCCGGATCAATTCGTCGCGAGTTTGGCCAAACTGTCATGGTGAACGCGGCGCACGCCAGCGATTCCCCTGAGAACGCGCAGCGCGAGATGAGCATCATTCGCATCGGCGAAAACAGCTTCAAGCAGGTGGTCGAAGCATTCTACGGCAAATAACTTCGGCAAGCGGCCGCACTGCGTTAGCGCCGATCCAGCCGCCCGCGCACCACGTGAACCGGCACTCGGTATTTCACCTTCACGAGAAGATCACCACGTCCGCCCCTCGGCTTGGGCAAACCCTCGTTGGTAATTCGCAGAATCTCGCCGTTCGCCACGCCGCGGGGAATTTTCAGAGGCAGCCGATCACCCCGCGGGCCGATTACGGTTTCGACACCGCCCTGCGTGGCGCGTTGTGGCGTGATGCGAAGGTCGCATCGGAGGTCTGAGCCACGTGGCTTGAACCGGAAATCCGGACGCACGCGCAGCCTGATGATCACGAAGCCCGCTGCGGAAGCCGCCGTCCGCTGAACACGCAAGCGCGTCCCCGGCGCAGTGCCCGGCTCAATCGTGACTTCATACGATTCCGCGCCCGACGGATTGCCCGGATCATTCACACAGACGGTCAGTGTGGTGCCTCGAAAAAAATCCTCGATCCGCAACTGCACTTCTTGCTGCACGTTCGCGTTGCTCCGCATTCCACGCGATCGACGGCTCAGCTTCGCGGCAGCAACGGCTTCATCGTCGTAAGCGCGTCGCCGATCTGCATCGCTGAGGACCTCGTAGGCGACATTGAGTTCCTGCGTGCGCGCCATGGCTTCACGCGAGCCGTTCACGTCGGGATGAAGTTGCTTCGCCAGCACGCGATACGCGGCGCGGATCTGCTCAGCAGTGCAATCGGAATCCAGGCCGAAGACGGCGTAGAGATTTGGGCGGTTGGGTTGCAACGTGGCGAGCGTAGCGAGCTGGCTAACGCTCGCCAATTATTTCCATGCGTCGCGCCACATTTCAGGATACCAGCGGCCTTCATCTATCTCGATCAGATCGAAATCCGTGATGATCCTGCCGTCATCCTTGAGCCCGTATTCCTTGATCATGTCAGGAATGAAACCATCCGTCTCATCGTCGCGCCATCCGCGCTTGCTCATGAAGCTGTTGTAAATCAGCACATGTTCGTCGGTCAGTGTGCGCCCGTTCGCGAAGCACCAATCGAGCACCGCCTCATCGGGTTTGCCGGAAAGCACCTGCGCCTTCACATCTTCGTAGCGCACTGACAAGTACCGGCATGTTCGACCATCGAAGCCGTTGCCGAGCATGTCGAAGTAAGTGTCCGGCAACTTCCCCGTGTCATGCAGCCGAATTTTCGAACACATCCGCGCGAAGTAGAACAGCCGGCCCGTCTTCTCGTAACAACCCTTGATCCCTTCAACTTTCATGAGTCGGAGTTGAACATCACTCCAGGATTTCGCGAATAACTTTTCCATCCGCTGGCAGCGACTCGCCAAGAAGATGCGCAATTGTGGGCGCGACATCGCGGTTATCCACGATCTGTAGCCGCGCGCCTTTTTTGATCCTTCGGCCAGTCACGACGAAGATGGCGTTCATCTTCGGATTGGACGCGAGGCGACCGTGATGACCGGGATTGCCGGACTCCAACGTCACGGGAGTGACGACATCGTCGCCGTCGTTGCGATTCGAGAAGGCATATCCCGGTGCTGCGACGAGAATGAAGTCGGCCATCTGCCGATTCTTCTCTGGATTGGGCAGACCAAGTTCTGCAAACCGCGCCGGCTCAATCACCTCAACCACGCCCGTAATGCCACCCAGCAACGCGACCACCTTCTTACGTTCATCAGCGCTCAGCTTGGGATCAGTCAGATAAACGAACGCCGTTCCACCTTCGGAAATGATCTGCGCGCGCGCCTTGAACGTCGGCGGCGTTGTCGTCGCGCGATTGGTTTCGAGGAACCCATGTTTCCTCAACAGCAC
>DATHEW010000597.1:0-2487 GCA_035318425.1 Candidatus Acidiferrum sp.
GCGTCGAATGTGGATGGCACAAGGAACGTGCTCGAAGCAGCCGCGGAGGCGGGGTGCTCGCGTATCGTTTACACGAGCACGGTAGGTTGCATCGGCCTGCCGAAGTCGGTGAACGGTGTGTTGACGCCGACGGATGAAACGACGCCCGTATTCGAGGCGCAGATGAGCAACCACTACAAGCTCTCCAAGTGGCGTGCGGAAGTCGTCGCGCGAGAACTGGCTGCGAAGGGTTTGCCCATCGTGATCGTGAATCCCAGCGCACCCGTCGGTCCACGCGATGTGAAACCGACGCCGACGGGGCAGGTGATCGTGGACTTCCTGAACCGCGCGATGCCGGCGTATCTCGACACAGGCTTGAACTGGGTTCACGTGCGCGATGTGGCGGTTGGTCACGTTTTCGCCGCGGAACGCGGAAGAGTTGGCGAACGTTACATTCTCGGGCACGCCGCGGGAAACTGGACGATGAAACAGGCGCTCGATGTCATGGCGAAAATCACCGGACTTAAAGCGCCGACATTTCGTGTCCCGCACTGTGTCGCGCTCGCCGCCGCTCACGTGGACGAATTGATCGCAAGTTTAACGGGCAAGCCGCCGAAAGCGCCACTGGCCGGTGTGCGCATGGCGAAGTACAAAATGTTCTTCAACCCGGCAAAAGCGGTTCGCGAACTCGGCTTGCCCCAAACTTCCCCGGAGCAAGCATTGCGTGATGCCATCGAGTGGTTTCGCAGCAATGGCAGCGTGCGCCGTTGAAGTTTTTTGTAACAGCTTCGCGGTGATGCGCGTCATCACCTTGCGTGAATAAGCGCATTGTATTCTGGAGCATTGTGGCGGCGCTCGCGTTCGCCGGCACGGGCGGGTATTGGGTCTATCGCGCGCAGAATAATCTCGTGACGCTGGACATACGCGAAATGGAAGTGCGGGACGTCGCTTCGAAAATGGAATTCCAAACCCGCGAGAAAATCATCATTCACAAGGATGTGCAGGGGAAGATCACGCTGAACGTGAATCGCGTGCCGTTGGAAGAAGTGCTGAACATCATCTCCGAGCAAATGTCCGCTCGCTGGTCCGCTTTGTATCCGCTCTACCGCACGGGCGATTCGCTGGACAGTTTCAAGAAAGTGGCGCGCGGCGACCTGCCAGTTGAGGGAAGTGGGTGGACGAATCTGCAGACGCGCGGGTTCGGTGGACGCGGTGGCGGGCCGGGCGGCTTTGGAATGCTTGGTGATGCTGTCGCGAACCAGTCGAAGGCGATCAATCTCGAACTCGTGAATCGCGACTTGCCGTTTGCGACGATGGCGCTCGGGCGATTTGGTTCGTCACAAGTCATTCCCGAGAACGGAACGGAGGGAACGCTGAACGTGCATCTTCAACAGGTTTCTTATGAAAAGGCCGTGGCGGCTGTCGCGAAGCAGGTGCATCGCAAGTGGGACGAGTATTATTTGGTTCAGCCGGGATTTGGATTCGGTCGTGATGATTCTGCGCGCGGGGACAGAGGTGATCGGCGTCGGGATGGTGGAGACAATACCAACCGTTTCGATCCGCAGTTCGCGGAGATTCGACGTGAAGAGTTCCAAGCGGAGCGTGAGAAGAGATTTGAAGCAACGCTGGCAACGATGACGCCTGAAGAGCAGCAAAAAACGAAGGAGGAGCGTCAGCAGTTTGAAGAAATTCGCAATCTTCCTCCTGAAGAACGCCAGCAGCGTTTCGAGCAGATGGCTTCGCGCCCGGAGGTTCAGCAACGGATGGAACAGCGTTCGTATCGCGGCGTGATGAACACGACGCCACAACAGCGGGCAGAACGTACAAAAGAGCGCGTCGAACGCATGCAGCGACGACTACAGCAGCAAGGAAACAACAACACTCGATGAAACGTTCTCTCTCCAGCAAAGCTTTTACTCTCATCGAACTTCTGGTGGTTATTGCGATCATCGCGATTCTTGCTTCGTTACTGCTTCCCTCACTGGCGAGAGCCAAGGGCAAAGCCAATGATACGGTTTGCCTTAATAACCTGAAACAACTTGGGACTGCACTGTTCATGTATGCGGATGATCATGAGAGCCGCTTGCCGAATATCGAGCCGTACCCGCCTAGTCCAACGCCTTCCCTGTTCCCGGGCGTGATAAACGAACGGATGTTTGTCGTGTTGTCCAACTACATCGGTGGCGCGAAGAAGATCGTTATCTGTCCGAAAGACACTGGAAGCTTCCTTTACTATCCAGACACGAACTGCAGTACGAGCTATGAGTGGCGTTGGGAATACAGCAATTCACTCATCGAGGAGCTTCGAAAGGTCCTTGACCCGCTCCGGCGTGGTGCTCGATCGCCGGATAAGATCTACCTCATGTACGATTATGAGGGCTTTCATTCCGGCGGCACGAACGGTGGTCGCGCTTTTCTTTACGGCGACGGTCATGTGGAAATGCGCCATCGCTGACGCCACTTTTATTCTTTTGCCTCAACATGTCGATGCCTTAAACGACATCGACC
>DATHEW010000598.1:0-15918 GCA_035318425.1 Candidatus Acidiferrum sp.
TCGCGCACGGAACGCGCTGCTGGTTCCCGCACGCGCAGCAAAATGAGAAGGCACGCGAGGCACATAATCGCCGAGCCGACGATGACCGCGTGATAACCGGTAAAAGGTTGGCCTCCGACTTTGCCCAACACGTCAGGCAGCACTTGTAGCACGAGACCGCCGACGATTGGACCTAGCGCGACAAAGAGATTCGTGAAGCTGAAATAGACGGACATGTAGTGCGCGCGGTTCTGCGGCGGAACCATCTTGATCATCAGGTTGAACTGACCGATCTGCTGAAAACCTCCGAGCATGAAGCCGGTGAGAAAGTAGGTGGCGTAGAGATGAACATGACGCGCCGGACTCGCGATGAACCACGAGACAGCAGCGACGGTCAGCCACGTGAGCGCGCATGTGAGCATCACGGGCTTGTTGCCGAAGCGGTCGCAGAGCTTGCCCCAGCTTCGCAGTGCGATGATCGTGCCGATGGTTTGAACGGTGGTGAGAACGACGAGATCGCCGAGGGTGAACGGCAATCTCTTCAAGACGAACACGCTGTAGAAAGGCTGGCCGATATTGAAGCAAAACCCGAAGAGGCCGGTGAAGATCAGCAGCCGCACGAAGTTCCTGTCGCGGAACACAGCAGTGAATGTACTGAGCGGCGCGTGGCCGGGCTGTTTCTCCATCACCACGGCGGGGAATTTCATTCGCATGAAGAAAAACAGACCGATCAGCCGCGAGCACGCTGCCGCAGTGAAGAGAAGACCGAAAATCCAAAGCGCGTTGTGGAAGTGATCCGCGATGTGTCCGGCGACCAGTACGACTACCAGGGTCCAGAATCCGAACATCATGTTGCGCGCTCCGAAGTAACGGCCACGAATATTCAGCGGGACCAGCTCGGAGACGGCAGCCCACCACACGACGCCGCAGACGGCATTCGCAAGATTCGAGAGGAATACGATGACCCCGAATGCGACATGCGCCGACGGTCCCAGCAATGGGAAGAGCGACACGAATGGCCACGGCAGCGCATTGAGGACAAAGGTCGCCGCGATGATCTGGTGCAACGAGAAACGCTTCTGGAGCCAGAACGTGATCGGGGGCTGAAGAAAAAGACAGATGAACGGCGTGGCCGCGAGCAAACCGATCGAAGTGTCCGACCAGCCGAGCGCTTTCACAGCGAACCCAATCAGGAACGGCATGTTGCCGAGCGTGAGCGTCAGCATCGGCACGCTGAAGCACGCCTCGATGGTGCAATATTTGAGAGACAGCAGCAGCTCGCGTTTCCGCAGCGCGTTCATGCCCAGATACTGGATTAATCCGCGGCAGCTTCCACTGCTTCGACGGCCTCGCGGATCAGTTTGCGGAATTTATCGATGCCTTGATCAAAGGCGGCAGAGATCGGAAGCACGGCAGTTTTCTTGATGCGGCGTTTGAAGCTCTTGAGGTTGGCCTCAGAGACAGGTTCGTCCATCTTGTTCGCCACGACGTAACGCGGCTTCTCCAGCATGGTTGGATCGTACATCTCCAACTCGCTGAGCAATTGGTTGTAATCATCCCAGGGCGCGCGATTGTCGCTGCCCGCCATGTCGATGAGCAAGATGAGCACCTTGCAGCGTTGAATGTGGCGGAGAAACGCGTGGCCGAGTCCCACGTTGTTGTGCGCGCCTTCGATCAGCCCGGGCACATCACAAACGACGAGTCGGCGGAAATCGCTGTACTCCAGAATGCCGATTTGCGGATGCAACGTGGTGAACGGATACGGCGCAATCTTCGGACGCGCTTTGGAGATCGCTGCCAGCAACGTGGATTTGCCGGCATTCGGATAGCCGACAAGCCCGACGTCCGCAATCATGCGCAACTCGAACAGATATTCGCCTTCATCACCGGCCTCGCCCGGCTGCGCAAAGCGTGGCGCCTGACGGGCGGCGGTGGCAAAATTTCGATTTCCCAATCCTCCGCGACCTGCCTTGCACAGGATGAAGCGCTGACCGTTCTGCGTTAAGTCCGCGACCAACACGCCTTTGGTTTCGTCACGAACCACCGGTGCGTCTTCTTCCTCCTCGAGATTGTATTCCATCACCTGCATGCCGCCGGCACTGCGGATGATGGGGCGTTGCGCCGAACTGATCGGCAGCACCTTGGAAACCGGGGCGTCGTCTTCATCCTCGTCGTCATCAGTTTCGACCGGCTTCGTGTCGCGGATTTTCCAGACGAGTGTGCCGCAAGGAACTTTGATGACGATGTCTTTCCCCGCCGCGCCATCCATGCCCTTGCCCATGCCGTTGCCGCCGTCCTCGGCGACGAGACGCGGCTGATAAAACTGGTTGATGAGATTGTTCAGATCGTGACTGGCTTCGAGGATGACGTCGCCGCCGCGCCCGCCATTGCCGCCGCTTGGGCCGCCCTTGGGGCGATACGCTTCACGAAGAAATGCAACCGCACCTTTCCCGCCGTGCCCGGCACGCGCGTAAATCTTGATCTGGTCGATGAACATCGTTGAACGAAGTTAATGAGCCTTACGCAAAGGCGCAAAGGCTCAGAAGTTCTAAATTGCACTTCCGCGGCTGAGTCACGGCAGGAAAAAATAAAAAGGCGAGGCCTCAGCGACCTCGCCCTCGAAATATTTTGCGCGGATCAGTTATTGGCCGCAACGGCATCCGGAACGCTCTTCGGAACGACGTTTACGCGCTTGCTGTTTTTGTCGAATTTCACATTGCCATCAACGAGTGCGAAGAGCGTCCAATCCCGGCCAGTGCCGACGTTCTGCCCTGCTTCGAACTTCGTTCCGCGCTGGCGCACGATGATGCTGCCCGCGGTGACAAACTCGCCGCCGAACGCCTTTACTCCAAGACGTTTGCTGACGCTGTCGCGTCCGTTGCGGACGCTGCCTTGACCTTTCTTGTGTGCCATAACTCTAAGCCTTGATCTCTTTAATCTTCAGCACCGTCAGTTCCTGACGATGTCCCACCGTTCGGTGGTAGCCCTTGCGACGCCTCATTTTGAAAGCGATCAGCTTGGGTCCACGGATATGTTTTACCACATCCGCCACGACCGACGCCTTGTCAACCATGGGCGCGCCGACGGAAAATTTTCCGTCGTTCGCCACGAACAACACGCGATCGAGCGTCACTTCTTTGCCCTCTTCCGTATCCAACGATTCCACTTCGATGGTGTCGCCGGGCGCGACGCGATACTGCTTACTGCCTGTTTCAACAACTGCGTACATAAAGTCTTTCCCAAAAAGGAACGGCGATAGCATCAAATGCCTCGTTGAGTGTCAACAACCCATTTCCATTCCCAAGTGGGCGCCAACTGTAACGCACTTTCCTCATTCGGCAAATTAAGCCTCCCTCTTTAGCAGCTAGCTACCGTTGAATCGTCAGCGTCGCCTTGCGCACGGAGAAATAATCGTCACCCGAGAACATGAGCCAAAGCGTGCGACCATCAGCACTCATCCACTTGGTCGGGAAGCTCGCGGTCTCGCCGGGACCAACATCCCACTGCGAAGTAGAGAACGCGGTGGTCCAAGGGCCCCACGGCTCCGGAGCGTCGTAAATGGCGAAGCCACCTTCGAAGCGCGTATCACCGTAGTCGTTCGGCATTTTATTGTTTGGCTGTTGCTGCCACCACAGGTAACGGCGCAACGGCGCGCAATAAGTCATTTGCTGGCGCAAACACGCCGCGGAGTTCGTGAAGGTCGAGCCACGTTTGGCCATGTCTCTTGTCCACTCCGGTTCATCGGCTGCGTTGCGCTTCGCGAAGAATTCGTACGAGTCGCGCTCACGAAGTTTCTCTTTCGGCGCGCGCATCAGGATGAACCGATCTGCCGGGACGTAACCGGCGGGGTGATCGTGAGCAACGCCATAAACAAAACCATCGCGAGCACCTGCGTAGTCGCGTTCGAAATTCACGAGACTGATGTAACCGAACTCTGGAAATTTCCATTCAGCCCACGTCCACGTCTTCGCGTGGTCGCCGGACCAGGCGAGCCGCGATTCCGTCCCGCGCTTGCTGGCGTTGCTCACCCACATGTAAAGCGTTCCGCCGACCGAAAGCATGCCCGACGCCTTGTAGCCGCGATGGCCATCGCCGATGTCTTCTCCGCTCGCGGATCGTACGTCTTCGCCGACAAAATTTTCCGGCGATCCACTGATGCGAGCGAAGCCAAGGCTGAGCTTCCGTTCTGTTTTGCTGAACCCGTTTCCGTCGCCCCACGCGGTGTATTGCTCGCCATCATCAGCCCATGTCATCGGGAAACGATCGCTGCCTTTGGCTGCGCGGCGAATGGTTGTCGCCGATGCCCACTCGATGGATTTGATCACCGGGCTCGGCAGATACGGAACGACGGTTGAAGTTGCTTTGGAACCTGATTCGATGGCCGCAATCAACGGCTCGAACAGAAGTTGCCGCACCGGCTCGTGATACTGCTGTGGCGGCGATGCGGTCGAGGCCAGTTTCTCGCCATTGCGCACCGCGATCAGATTCAAGCTGGGAACCACCAACAGAATCTGGTGGCCCGCGCCGCTTCCCCAGAACGCGTCTTTCGGTACCTTGTCGTAAACGCCATCGTGGTTGCTCCACCAGCCCATGCCGACATTGCCCGGCGTACCGGCGTCGCTCGTGATCTGGCGCACCGCCTCTTTGCTGAGCAATTGTTTTCCATCCCAATCACCGGCGCGCAGCATCAGCCTGCCAACCCGCGCTGCCGTCCGCGCAGTGTAGCTTCCGCCGCCCCACGAACCCACGAGCGGCAATCCATCGACGGTCACGGTTTTTCCATAGCCCATTGACCACTCGGCTTCAGCGGCACCAATCGGACGCATCACGCGCTCGCGGAGCAACGAGCGAATGTTCTTCACGGGCGCGTTGCGCAGCGATGCCGTCACGCAGTAGGTCAGCATCGCGATGCCCGGATTGCTGTAGCGCATCTCGGCGCCCGGTTCGAAAACAACTGGCGCTGCATCTCGCGACACGGTGAAGGGATCGTGCGGCGGCGTTTCCGGTTTCCAAAACTCCCCTTTCCATCCGGTGAGTTCGCTGTGAGGAATTTCGTCCTGCTCCGCGTCTTCGATTCCTGATGTATGCGAACCAAGCTGACGCACCGTGATCTTCGATTTGCGTGGATCGCCCTTCCACTGCGGCACGAATGTCGCCGCGCGATCATCGAGCGAGATCAATCCATCGCTGATCGCTACTCCGAGCGACACACCGCCAACGAGCGCCTTGGCCAACGACGCGGTGCCGTGTTTCTGGTTCGTGCCGTGACCGGGCGCGTACCATTCGCACATGATGCGATCGTTGCGGATCACTAGCAGCGCTTTTGTCCGATGGGCTGCGAGATTCTCGCGCAACGCTTCCAACCGTGATGCCGACATGCCCTGACTTTCTGGCGTCGCCGTTTGCCACTCGAACGCCCACGCTCGCGCCGTGATCAGGCAGAGCAGCAACGAGGCACGTTTCAGAAATGCGGAAGAAATCATCGGTCGTTCGACTACCCCTCAGCGCGGCTCATTCAGCGGAAGCGATCTTGCCTTCACTGAAGGCGCAGGCAAATTTTAATCCATGAAAACCGTGGCCGTGATTGGCGCTTCGAGCAACCGGGACAAGTGGGGCAACAAAGCCGTGCGTGCCTTCGCGCAACAGGGCTACACCGTGTGGCCGGTAAACCCAAATGAGCCGGAGGTCGAAGGGCTCGAGACGTTCGCAAGCATCAGGGATGTGCCGGAGCGTCCGCAGACCATCACCGTCTATATTCCGCCGCAACGGTTGGTGAAGCTGCTGCCCGACATCGCCGCGCGCGGATGTGACGAGCTCTATTTGAATCCGGGCACCGAATCAGAAGAAGTGCTGGCCGAGTGTGACCGGCTCGGCCTGAACGCGATTCAAGCCTGCAGCATCATCGCGATCGGCGCTTCGCCATCGCGGCTGTGATATGAAGACAAGTTGAATCCCGATGAAGAGAACAGCTTCCACGAACTCTTTGATCAGCGCGTGCGTCTCGAAGCGATGCTGCTAAAACCGAACATGGTTCACTGCGACGCGATGCATCCAGAGTCTTGCGGCCCCGCCCTCGACGAACCAACGCGGTGATTGCTTGGCGGGCTGCCCGACCGGATCAAACAACTGGAAAGAGATCTGCTGGCGTAAGCCGACCAAAATCCAATCCCGCCATCTCGGCACGTGGAGCGGGGTAATAAAATGCGAGCGAGTCGAAAACTCATTTTTATATCGAGCATCAAGTTGCTCACAGGTGCGAACAACTCGCAGGAAGCGCGACTTTTTCGCAGGTTTTTCACAGGCGGAGTTGGGAATAAACCCGCCAATAACCGGCCAGCAACTTTTCGTCAAAAATCTCTTGAAACCACAATAGATGGGGCTAGTGTCATCGACGCTCCCCCGCTAATGGTGGGTCCACCGGATGAGTAACCGAGGGATAAGACCGTCATTTTCAGGGGAGTAGCGCCCGGCGAAGCTCCAAGACCAAGAGTTTTGAACATGCTACCGTTGCTCATGTCATCGGACGCGCCCAACTCTAATCTGAAAGGAAAAACCATGATCGACGCTCGCGAAGAAGTCATCTCGTCCGCCTCAGCCAAATCGTCGCGCCGCCCGAGCTCGCCCTCGTCCACGCGCGCGACCCGCCCGGCCGCTCCCAAAAAAGGCTGCGGCATCTCCCGCGTCTTTAGTGACGCCAAAGTGAAACCCTTTGATCAGATCGAATGGGATCGCCGCACCGCCGAAATTACTGATGATGGCGGCAAAGTCATTTTCAAGCAGGAGAACGTCGAAGTGCCGAAGTCATGGTCGGTGCTCGCGACGAAAGTGGTTGTCTCCAAATATTTTTACGGCGAGCAGAACACGAGCGAGCGCGAGACGAGCGTGCGGCAGCTCGTTCATCGCGTCACACGGACGATCGCGGACTGGGGCGTCAAGGATGGTTACTTCACGAAGGAGCAGGGCGAAATTTTTTACGACGAGCTCACGTGGCTGTGCGTGAATCAATACGGCGCGTTTAACTCGCCGGTGTGGTTCAACGTCGGCCTCTACACGCAATACGGCGTGGGCAAAACTTCCACGAAGGGCAATTGGTTTTACAATCGCAAGACGGGCAAGTCCGAGCGTGCGCGCACTCAATACGAATATCCGCAGGGCAGCGCGTGCTTCATTCAATCGGTTGACGACAACATGGAGAGCATCATGCACCTCGCTTACTCCGAGGCCATGCTGTTCAAGTTCGGCTCCGGTACGGGCACTGATCTTTCGCCGATCCGTTCGAGCAAAGAAAAGCTTTCCGGCGGCGGACGCCCCAGCGGTCCTCTCTCCTTCCTGAAAGTTTACGACCAGGTCGCGAACGTCGTGAAGTCCGGCGGCAAGACACGTCGCGCCGCCAAGATGAACACGCTCCGTGACTGGCATGGTGACATCGAGGAGTTCATTGACTGCAAGCAGCGCGAGGAGAAGAAAGCCTGGGCGCTCATCGAACAAGGCTACGACGGCTCGTACAATGGTGATGCTTACGGCAGCGTCATGTACCAGAACGAAAATCTCTCCGTGCGCGTGAGTGATGAATTCATGACCGCCGCGCTGGGTGGCCATGAATGGTGGACCAAGACGGTTCTCGGCAAGCCGCTCCAAAAGAAAGACGCCTCGACACTCCTCGACAAGATCGCCTCGGGCACTTGGATCTGCGGCGATCCCGGTTTGCAATACGACGGCGCGGTCCAGAAGTGGCACACGTGCAAAGGCACTGAGCCCATTCACTCCACGAACCCTTGCAGCGAATACGTGTTCCTCAACAACACCGCGTGCAATCTCGCCTCGCTGAACCTCATGAAGTTCAAGCGCGACGACAGCACGTTCGACGTCGAACGCTTCAAGGCCGCCGTGCGCATCTACATCACGGCGCAGGAAATTCTCGTGGACAACGCAAGCTATCCCACGCCCGCGATTGCTGAAAACTCGCACATCTTCCGTACGCTCGGGCTTGGCTTCGCAAATCTCGGTTCGCTCTGCATGAGCTACGGCTTGCCGTACGATTCCGATGAAGGCCGCGCGCTCGCCGGCGCCATCACCGCGATCATGACGGGTGAAGCGTATGAGACCTCCGCGGAAATCGCTGGCCAGATGTCTCCGTTCGAGGGCTATCGCGATGCGCGTTGCGCCGGCGTGGATAAGCCGCTCAAGAAGGACAACGTCGAGTCGATGCTCGGTGTGATTAAGCTTCATCGCGAAGCCGTTGAGAGCATTCAGCCCAGCGCTGATTTTAATTATCTCAAAGAAGAAGCGCGCAGCACCTGGACTTCAGCGCTCGCGAAGGGCGAGAAGTACGGCTACCGCAATGCCCAGGTCACGGTGCTCGCGCCCACTGGTACCATCGCGTTCCTGATGGACTGCGACACCACCGGCGTCGAGCCCGACATCGCGCTCGTGAAGTACAAACTGCTCGCCGGCGGCGGCATGTTGAAACTCGTGAATCGCGGCGTGCCGCAGGCGCTCCAGCGCTTGAACTACTCCGAAGCGCAGATCGAAAAGATCATCGCGCACATCGAGAAGTACGACACGATCGAAGATGTAGAGGAAGAAGCCGAAAGCCGAAAATCGAACGGCGAAAGCCAGCAGCCTTCGACGCTCGACGCTCGACGTTCGACCATTAAGAGCGGCCTCAAGCCCGAACATCTCGCCGTGTTCGACTGCGCGTTCAAAGCCCATCGCGGCAAACGCTCCATCAGTTACACCGCGCATCTCAAGATGATGGGCGCAGCGCAGCCGTTCATCTCCGGCGCGATCTCCAAGACCGTCAATATGCCGAACAACGCGACGGAGGCGGACATCCGCAACGCCTACGTGGACGCCTGGAAGATGGGACTCAAGTGCGTCGCCATTTACCGCGACGGTTCGAAGCGCTCGCAGCCGCTCAACACCAAGAAAACCAACGAAAGCGCTGGCGTCAACGCCGCCGCTTCCAACACCACGACTGGCACGAGCGAGAAAATTATTTCCGAACTCGAGTCCCAGGTGCGGGCCCTCACGGCCGTGGTGGAAGTCTATCAGCAAGAGAACAGCGGCCTGTTAAAGGAAGCGGGCAAACCACTCCGCCGCCGCCTGCCCGACACGCGTCACGCCATCAACCACAAGTTCGACATCGCGGGTCACGAGGGCTACCTCACCGTGGGCCTCTTCGAGAATGGTCAACCCGGCGAACTCTTCGTCACCATGGCCAAGGAAGGCAGCACCATTGGCGGTCTCATGGACACCATTGGCGCGCTCACCAGCCTCGCCCTGCAATACGGCGTGCCGCTCGATAGCCTTGTGCGCAAGTTCGCGCACCAACGCTTCGAGCCCAGTGGCTTCACCAAGAATCCCGACATCCGCAACGCGTCATCCATCATCGACTACGTGTTCCGCTGGCTCGGCTGCCAATTTGTGGCGGGCTACCGCGAATCCACTTCACCGCACAATCCGCAGCCTGATCTGCCCATGGCGGGCATCGCCGATGTGGAGCGCCACATTCTCAACCGCGCTTCGCAGGAATTGCCGCCCACGGCCAGCGGGGATGTGATCAACATCAAGACCGGTCCCGTGCCCCCGCGCACGCAACAGACCATCTCGCTCACCGCCACGTTTGTGAACCAGACCGATGCCCCGGCCTGTCCCGGTTGCGGCAGCATGACCGTGCGCAACGGCGCCTGTTACAAATGCCTCAATTGCGGCGAGAGCCTCGGCTGCTCTTGAACAATCCCAAATCAACAATCCTCGATCCTCAATCCTCAATTCCTGCGGGAAGAGGGATTGAGGAGGAGGGGCATTGAGGATTTTGGATTGATGATTGTGGAATGTGGATTGGCAGCCGCAGTGCGGACAAAAGCAGTATGAAAAAGACCATTGCCTACGGAGTGCTGACTGACGCCACGCTGGACAAGCTCCGGATCCAGGTGAACGCCGCCATTGCAGACGGCTGGGAACCGCTGGGCGGCATCTCCGGCGCGAGCCAGGCCTACGGCAGCGCCATGACTTTCATGCAGGCCATCGTTAAGTATGCGCCCGAATAAACTTAGTAGCCAGGGTCGGTGAGGAACACACCCGGAGCTGCGCAAGTGGCTCCGGGTGTTTTTGAATGACACAACTCATACTGCTAGGAGCTGGCGCTTCAGTCGAAGCTGGAATCCCCGGAGCGTTTGGGATGACGCGCGAATTTATCCGACTTTTCGAAAAAGATATCGATCTTCGCGATGAAAGCCGTGCGCTGAGGTACGTGGTTGGTGGTCTTTTGTTTCACAAAGGTGCAAACGGCGGCGACCCTCTCTCCGGTGTGAATATTGAGGATGTATTTAGCGCGATGCAGATGCTCGCAACGCGCCGGACCAACGATGCCGCGCCATTTGTGGCTGCTTGGCATTCAATGTTGGATGACATTGACATCATCTATCCTAAACCATCGCGCCGCCACAGGCGTTATCCACCTGATGATCTTGACGAGTGCAAAGAAAAGGCCGCCCGAGGCGTTGATGCCGCTCTTGAATCGTTGATCTCCGGAAAGAAAGCCGAACAGTACAAAACGGTTGCCACTCAAATTCGACGACTTATCCACTGGTACGTAAGCGAAATCGATGATGGCCCCGTTCAAGAGCCCGGTGATGGACGGCTGTTTCAACGGACCTGCAGCGCGATGACACAAAAGCTTGTCGATTTGGCCCTAGTTACTGATCCTTCACGAGCCAAATATCTTCGACCACTTGTTGAGCACGCCGCCGAATACAAAGTTCCAATTGTCACCCTGAATTACGATACGACAATCGATACCATCGCAGACGCCGAGAACGCGCCTTTCGTAATGGATTTCTGCGACTTCGGAGATTTCCCGCAACCTTCAGAGCGTGGCGCTTATATTCCCTACATCAAACTGCATGGCTCGATCAGTTGGACTTTCAAGGAAAGTGGGATGAATCCGAAGGAGTATCGTGATCTTCTGCCTCACACAGAGATTATCGGCGTCTCAATAGAACAAGCCAAAAAGCCGGGATTCCAGCCAGCTGTTATCTTTGGTCAGCGCAACAAGTTGAGCGAAAAAGGGCCATTTCTCGATTTGTTGATGTCTTTTCGCGCACTCTTGAAACAAACGGAAGAGTTGATTGTGATCGGATACTCTTTTCGAGATGAGCACGTAAACGAATACATCCGGAGGTGGTTCAATCAGAAGAAAAATACGCGGGTGGTCATTGTAGATTGTGAAGACTTCAATAACGCACTCTTTCCAGTGCCATTCGCTGCGGATTTGACCAGTCATACCTCTCGGGTTCGCGTTCTCACCAATGGAGCGGCTTCTGGAATTGCTGAGCTCTTTGGACAACAGAACCTGAAGCTTCCAATTTAGCTGGCGCGTCCCTCCTGTCTCACGCTTGGTAGGGCGCAGTGTCCTCACCGCGCCGAGATTGCCAACCACCGCTCGATCATCTCTCGCCAGCGGGCTGGGGACAGCACGCCCTACCCTGGTGATGTAGCGCCTGTCGTGGGTCGCATACGAGCTGTGGAAAAGAAAATTCCCTGCGGGGTCTTGTGCCCCCGCAGGGAATGGTTCCTACCTTTTGCGCTGAGGGCATTGCTACTGGCGCAGGGCAGCAGTTTAAGTGTGGCGCACCGGTAGTCGCATTCGCATCCACGGACCGGTCGCGACTCAGTGATGTCCTCTCCACCAATGACGATTTCCGTGATGTTCATTTCAGCGGCACGCGAGAACGATGACTTGAGCCGGAATCTCGCGGCGCAAGACGGCATGCGGAATCGCGGGGACGTACGGAACATCCCCTTTTCTTTCTTCCCTGCTGGGACTGGTTGACGTCTGCACGCGATGGGTTCCGGGCCAAGACTTTCCATCTCCCCGATTGCGCCGCATGGCTTCCACCAGTCGGCCAGAGTCTCCCAACGTTGTTCTACTACCTCCCAGACACATTCCGTGACATCCCAGACAAAGTCCGGCACATCCCAACGTTGTCTCTATACATCCCAGATACATTCCGGTACCTCCCAGACACATTCCACGGTCTCCTCGCTTGGTTCTGGTGACTCCCACGGTAATTCCCGCGTCCCCCAGACACATTCTGGCGTCTCCCAGTTTGGGAGGCCGGAGAATCAGGCTGGGAGGTCAGAAATTTTTGTTGGGAGATAAAAATATTTTGAACGAATAAAGTGGTGTTGCTTCTAATTTCTCAACGCACAATTCCATACCGGACCTTTAAACCTCGAACGCTGAAGGGGCTGCCTGCCTCCAATTCATGACAGCCAATTGTGCGACTGAAGGGCACATTATGGGCCTCAATAGAGAGTACGTCATCCGTCGCGCCACTCAATCCCACGCCTGCATGCAGGTCATGCTGGATGACATCACAGACACCTGGGAGTGGAGCGAATGCACCGTGGCCGCCTATAAGGCGAAACTAGATGCGACAAACGATGTCGTGGAAACACAGGCCGAGGAAGAGGCGGATGCTTCGAATGCCCGCGGCGAACTGGCCTACAACACGGGACTCCTGATGGATAAAGCGTCGTCCTACCTGAGCCTGAGCAAGCGCAAGTATCGTAACGATGCGGCCAAGTTGGTTTTGCTGCGCAATCTGCGCGTGCACAACATGAGCCTGCCGAAAAAGCTGAAGCTCGCGCTCGATGTCGAGCATGCGTGGAAGCAGATCGACCAGACTTATGTCCCGATGGCGGGCAACACGTTCGCCGCCTATCAAACGCTGCGCGCCTTGTGCCAGACGAAGTATGAAAATGTTTCGAAGGAGGACGCGGAAGAAGGCGAGGCGGGTGGCGAGATGTATAAGTCTTTGAAGGAGTTGCACCGCTGCAGCGTGGATTGGTACCAGGAAGCGATGCGGCGCTTCGGAATAGAGACGCCGCACGGCATCCTGATCCGGAACACGATTGATACCGCCCCGTACGTTCTAAGCTCGGCGTCCGCCGTGCCGACACTTTCGGCAGGATGGAATCCGGTGACTTCAAAAGTGGTGATGACGTTCAGCGTGGATGGCGCCACCAGTTTCGAGGTGGAGCGAAGTGATGATGGAGGGGCGACGTGGACCAGCCAGGGGACGAAAACCAGCCCTGCGGAGTATGCGGGTGTCACTTCGGGCACCTATCTTTACCGGGTGCGCGGATTGACTGAGAGCGGAACGACTGAGTGGAGCGCGCCGCATTTAGTAGTAGTGCCGTAGGGCGTGGCGAATGGTGCCGGCGCCTTTCAAACAAGAGTGTAACAATGAAAATCCCCTGGGGGCGGCGCGCAATTTTGCCATCCCACAGGGGACTTCATTGGGGCACCGAGATCGTTCGGTTGGCACCCACAACCGTAGAAAGTGTCGCGGACTGGTTCGCGTATCTGCCCTCACAGCCAACCCACGACTACAGCGATCTCTCTGTCTACTGCCGATCCGTGAGAACTCTATTTTCCTTTTCGGCCTTTTGTGCCTAACGCTTAAGCGCGCTTGCGTCCCGACATTCTTGCGCCAGATGGGCGCCCGCCCACCCATGCGTCAGCCCGCGCAATGTAAAAATGAATGACTCGACGGCGCGGAAATGAGCGGGCAGGATTTTTGGCCATGAGGATAACAACACTACTAGCCATTGTTTCATTATTCATCGCCAGCGTCGCGCCGTTGCAGGCGGGAGGCGGCACGTTCTTGAAGGCCAAAGTGAACGGCACGGTACAGACGCAAACGATACTGGGGCCAAGCGACGGACGCATCAAAACCACGGCGCTCAATAATGCCCGCATCTTCGACGAGTTCGAGGTTTCGCAAACGGATTATGAGCTGGTGGTCGCGATCGAAAGCACGGGGCTTTATCTTGTGCCCCGAAGCACGGGAGGAGGCTTGCCGACCATTACGGTGGCGGAGTTCAACAGTGATTCGGAAACGGTGATCGATACCAAAAAGCGATTGGTCAGTGTCGTGGCTCCTCTCGCCGTCGGTACGGCAACGAATCTCTTCGAGGATCTGAAAGGGACAGTGGTCGGCAGCTTCCGTTTCACAGGTACGTTCGATACCCCGACTTACACAAGCGTCGTGTTGAGTATAACCGGCGGAGGAACAGATCAAGTCGGGCCCAACGAGTCAGCGATCTTGAAGTTCAAGATCACCGCCAAGGGAACCTTCACGCAGACGCCGTAATCCCTGGCGGGCTTGGACGCGTCAGGGCGCGAACCAAAGCCCGCGACCCGACCAATTCGAAAGCGAAAGAGGTTTTCTTAGAAACGCCCCCACGCCTGGAGCGCGGAGTTTACTCTGCGCTCCGCGTGTAATTGTTGCAGAGAGATTTCAACCATCACTGCTGCAACGAAGTCGCGCGGCTGGCCTGGCCCTTTTCCGCAGGCAGTTCATTCTCCTGCCATGCGGCCCAGCCACCGTCCATTTCAAGCACGGGGAATCCCGCCTTGGCAAAGTCGTGTCCGGCTTTGGCGGCGAGATGGCACGCCTGCGAATAGCAGAGCAGCACATTGGGCACGTCCTTGCGCAAGCCTTCGTGTGAGGCCCAGCGGTCGCGCGGCAAATTCACAGAACCAGGCACGTGGCCTTTCTGGAAATCTTCGGCTTCGCGCACGTCCACCACGTTGATGTTTTCGTGGGCGTCCAGCGCGTGGCTGAGTTCCACCGGGCCGGTGCTGTAATAAATTTTTCGGTGAAAGTATTCATGGGCGCCCTCCGGATCGGGCATGGGAATTGTCTGGTTCATAATCAAGCTCATCTCCTTTTGTCGGCGACATGCCGGCATGGGAACCTCAGCCGGGGCAACTGCTTTGCCAAGAGGCAAAAACAAAATTCCCTGCGAGGGAAAAGAAACAAACCCCACAGGGGTTCGCCTTGCGCTGAGGACATTACTACTGGCGCATGACAGCAGTTTCGGCGTGGCGGACGGGCGGTAGTGTTTCAACTTATCCACGGACCCGTTCGCGACTCAGTGATGTCCTCTCCACCAATGACAAACCGTGGATGCCCATTTCAGCGGCACGTGGAAATGGTCACTTGAGGCGGAGTTTGGAAACTCGATTATTTCCAAAAATGTTGGGGAAAGTTTTGCGGAGCGTTTCGAACACGGATGGCCACCTGCCGTTGCGGCAACCTTGGACTGAGTGACGAAGCCCGTTGGGGATTCATGGAGCGCTCGCGCGTTCTTATCCGCATTGCATCGCCCCGCGCTGGCCGGGCGCGGTGTTCTCACCGGACCGCGATTGCGGAGGGTTGCACTCCGGTGGGCGTTGAACAGTGGACCTTAAGCCGTGAGCGTCATTGGCGCGGCTTGTCTTCTGCCGTCCAACGGATGCATTGCGCGAGCAGCTTGCGATAGTTCTCGTTCTCGTAAGCGGACGGGCCGTGGCCGAGTTGAAGGTAAACCACGCGTGACTGGCGATAGTTATGAGCCCAGGCGATGGGCTTGCCGCTCTTCGGATGAGTCGTGGTGACCAGCGTCGTCACGTCAGGTGACACTCGAAAGCCCCAGTAGATTTCGTCCGTGATCGTGAAGTTCCGCAGACCGACTGTAATTGGATGATCCTTCGCCACGATGACGATGGGCATTTCGACATCGTGTTCGTAACCGAGTTCGGCGGTCACCTTGCCTTTGTTGTTCTGCGACTCGGGATACGTGCCGCCCACGATCTTCTCGAACTCCGGCCACGCCTGGTACGACACCAGCGCATGATGCGTGACTACGAGGCCGATGCCACGATCGAGCGTCGCAAGCAGTCGAGCCTTCTGCGCGTCCGTGATGTTCTGCACCATGTCGTAGAGGAGGATGCAATCGTAGCTCAAGAGGTCTTCTCGATCGTAGGCCGTCGATGATGTCTTCGCGTGGACGGCGTGCGTGAAGTCGATCGCGGCGTTCTTCTGAAACACTTCGAGGAACTCATTCGTCGCGTATCCGTGACCGCCGGTGACGAGGAGCACT
>DATHEW010000599.1:0-4290 GCA_035318425.1 Candidatus Acidiferrum sp.
GAAGTGAAGGCCGCCATTGAAGCGCAGTTGGGGACGAATGGGTTAGCGGTTCAAGCGGTTGGCAAAACGGCTTTCGAGGTTCTCCAAAAGCCTACACCGGGGGGGAGTCAGGCATTTCTCCTGAATAACCAGTCTCTGATCCCTGAAAATCACCCATCTGCGGGTAAAAATCACCTTCCGGAAGAGACCAGCCACTCTCCGGGGACTGAAAATCACCCCTTGGTGACTGTCCAGCAGGCACCGGTGGCTAAAAATCAACAGCCCATCCCTGCCAGCCAGTTACAAGCGAGTACCAGCCAGGCGCTCGTCCCTGCCGATGAGGGGAAGCAGGCTGAAAAAGCGTGGCTCGCCAAACACGAGAAACCACTCGCGCTGCTCTACACCTACTCGCTCATCATCGCGATCGTCTGCGGCACGGCGGGGTTGCCGCACATCCTCGTCCGCTTCTACACCAACCCGGACGGCGTGGCCGCCAAGCGCACCACCATGTGGGTGATGATTTTGATCGGTGTTTTTTACGTGTTCCCGCCGGTATTCGGCGTGATCGGTCGCAACTTGATGCCGGACCTCTACAACGGCGTGGGCGCGAAGGGTACTGACAAGATCGTGCTCGAACTGCCGCGCATCCTGAACACGAAATATCCGCCGCTCGGTTCGATCCTCAGCGGCATCACGTGCGCCGGAGCGTTCGCGGCGTTCATGAGCACGTTCAGCGGACTCCTCGTGAGCATGACGGGCGCGCTGGCGCATGACGTTTACGGCCGAATCCTGCGGCCGAAATCATCGCCCGAGCAGCGCATGAAGATGTTCAAGATCGGCGCGGTGATCCTCGGCGGCGTGGCGGTGCTGCTGGGTAGCTTCGTGGAGAAACTCGAGATCAATTTCATGGTCGGCCAGGCGTTCGCGATTGCGGCGTCGAGTTACTTCCCGCTGCTCTTCATGGCGGTGTGGTGGCGCAAGCTGACGATGAAGGGCGCCGCATCCGGAATGCTCGGTGGCGGTTTGCTCGCGATGGTGGCGATCTCGCTCACCAGCTTCAGCACGCTCGCGGCAGGCACGGATAAAACGGCGCAGATGTTCTCGATGTTCAAACCGCTCAACGCCTTCTGGGCCGAGCATCCGCTCGCGCGCATCCTCTGCGAGCAACCGGCGATCTGGGCCGTGCCGCTGGCGATCACGCTCATGATCGTAGTCTCGAAACTCACGCGTCGCGAAGTGCCCAAAGACATCCGCATGAAGATGCTCGTGCTGCACGCGCCGGAGCAGTTGGGATTGAAGCAGGAATACATTCAGGAACATCAGAGCGGGCATTGAAGCGGGATGAAAGTTTGGCGCATTGCGGTCGCAGCGGTGTTGGTTGGAAGTCTGGTGCTGAATGTACTGTTGTGGCGTGAAGCGTTGCGCGCCCGCGCGGAAACGGAAGCGAGCCGGGCGGCTGCTGGCGAACTTGATGCGCTGCGGACGGAGTTAGAGTCGATTCGGAACACGCGCGCCGTCTCACCGCAAGGCAGCAATGATTTGGAGTTGGCACGCCTGCGAAGTGAGATTGGACCGCTGCGCCGGCAGGCTGGAGTTGCCTGCGTTTCATGCACAGGCGACTGAAGCGGCGACGCTTCGTCAGAGGCTTCACACAGCGACGCAAGAGCTCGCCGCGGCCGAGCGTGAAATCGCAGAGGTGGCAAAGATGGCTCCAGAAGAAATGCTCGCGATGAAAAGAGAAGCACAGGAAGTCGTGTGCGTGAACAACCTGAAACAGATTGCTCTTGCAGCGATCCTGTTCGCTCGCGAAAGCGACGGCCGTGTTTTTCCATCGAGCTTCATGGTCTTTACCAACGAACTAAACCGACCGAACCTGCTTTTCTGTCCGGCAGACCCAAGCGGAATTCGCGCGAAGACGTGGTCTGAGTTCAACCCAGCGACGATTAGTTATCGGCTGGTAAACGCTAATGTGCCTTTTAGAGACGGAGAGCCGGCGAAGCCGCTCGTTATTTGTCCATTTCACGGAACCACCGCGAACACGGACGGTTCAGTGTATCGCAGCAAGAAATGAGATCGGCTGTCGTGGGCGATTCATCTGAAAATCCGGCCCGCCTGCGCGAGCTCGCCTCACTCTTCCTCCGCCTCGGCTTCACCGCGTTTGGCGGTTCCGCGGCGCACATCGCGTTGATGGAGGATGAGATCGTGCGGCGACGGCAATGGGTCACGCACGAGCAGGACAGAGAGCGGACTTGGCTTTCTCACCGCGCGCGCTAACACTGAAACCATGAAGACTGCGGTGGCTCCAGACGGGACAGTCGAGATTCCCAAACCGATCTACAACGCCCTTGGATTGAAAGCGGGCGCTGAGATTGATTGGGAGTTGCAGTCAGGGCGTGCGGTCATCCATCCAGTCGTGCCCCCCAAGGAGATTACCCGGCGTATGCGCGAACGAGCGCGTAATTGGAAGTTAAAGCCCGGTGAGAACGTGCGTTATGAAGCTGAAGAACGGCAACGCGAGATCGCGAATGACCGCCGCGAAGGTCGCGCATGACACACCTGCTCGACAGCACTGCGCTCGTGGCATTCGTATTGGATGAGCCGGAAGCGGACGCGGTCGAACGATTGATTGTGGGCGGTGAATGTGGCGTGAGCTTTGCGACGTGGATCGAATTGCAGGGGCGCTTGAGAAGCCTCGGGCTCCCGCTGCCGGAGTATGAGGCGCAGTTCGCCGACGCCCGTGCGCTGCCATTGGCAACTCTGTGGGCGGACGAGGCGGTCCTGCAAAGAGCCCTCGCTGTGAAGGAGCGTGGCTACTTTCCATTCGCCGATTCGCTTATCGCGGCGACCGCATGGGCAGCAAACCTGATACTCGTTCACAAAGATCCGCATTTTACAGCGCTGCCACGCGAGATACAGCAACTCGATTTGCGATCATTGGCAAAGTGACGCGGATGAAGGTGTCCACGACCCGTTCCACTCTCCGCGAGCTCGCCTCACTCTTCCTCCGCCTCGGCTTCACCGCGTTTGGCGGTCCCGCGGCGCACATCGCGTTGATGGAAGATGAAGTGGTGCGGCGACGGCAATGGGTCACGCGGGAAGCGTTCCTCGATCTGGTCGGTGCCACGAATTTAATTCCCGGTCCAAACTCGACGGAACTGGCGATGCACATTGGAAGACGTCGCGCTGGAATTGCGGGACTCATTGTGGCCGGCGTGTGTTTCATCGTGCCGGCGATGTTGATCGTGCTGGCGTGTGCTTGGGCTTACGTGAAGTACGGGCGCATCCCGCAGGTGCAGGGAATTCTTTACGGCGTGAAGCCGGTCATCATCGCCGTGGTCGCGCAAGCGCTCTGGGGACTGGTGCGCACCGCAGTGAAGACGAAGGGGCTCGCGGTGATCGCCGTTACGGCAACGGTGGCCGCGTTCTTCGGCGTGAATGAACTCGTGATTCTTTTCGCTGCTGGCTTGCTCGTGCCGCTCGCGCGCGGTGTGTTCAAGCCGAAGAAAGCGTTGCCTCTCCTTGCCTGGCCGACGTTGGCGGTCATCGGTGTCAACGGCGCGACCAGTTTCAGCTTACCGGGACTCTTTCTCTTCTTTCTCAAGGTCGGCTCGGTGCTCTTCGGCAGCGGCTACGTGTTGCTCGCGTTCCTTCGCGCCGACTTGGTGGATCGCTGGCACTGGCTCACGGAAGCGCAGTTGCTGGACGCAGTGGCCGTGGGGCAAGTGACACCGGGGCCGGTGTTCACGACCGCAACATTCATCGGCTACGTGCTCGGCGGTTTTCCTGGCGCGATGCTGGCGACGATCGGGATTTTTCTGCCAGCATTCATTTTCGTCGCGATCAGCGCGCCATGGATTCCGCGGCTGCGCAAATCTCCGGTCGCGAGTGGATTTCTCGACGGCGTGAATGTCGCCTCGCTGGCGCTTATGGCGGTCGTCACATGGCATCTCGGACGCAGTGCGCTCGTCGATGTGTGGACGATCGCTTTAGCACTTATCAGCGCGGTGCTAATTTTCCGGTTTCGAGTGAATTCTACGTGGCTCGTTATTGGCGGGGCGCTGGCAGGTCTGGCGCTGTTTTTCGCGCGGTGATTTGCGATTCGCATTTTTCTGTCGTGCTCGATTTGCAGGTTGCGCGGCGGGCGTTCCGGCGTGGCATCTCAGCGCGAAAATATCCCAGCGGAAAAGCGGGCGATCTGGCGGTCAAGTTCGCGTTGGCACATCAGCGGCTAAGACTGCACGTGAACGCAAACGCGTTGGAATGAGCTGAACCGTCAACAAACGAGGATGTATGAAGAAGGAAAACAATCTA
>DATHEW010000600.1:0-7545 GCA_035318425.1 Candidatus Acidiferrum sp.
GCCGTTCGCGGGAGCGGCTTTCTCAAACGAATCACCCGCCCGCAACAGCGTGACGATGGCGGGTGGACGCCGCAATTCATCCGGCTTGTCGCCCCACCATTTCCATTCGCTTTCGCGAGCGCGCAAAAATTCCTGCACGCCAGTTACGCCGCCGTGCATCCATGTTTTGTAGCCGCTCAGCGCGTCGTGACGAATCGCCGCCACCCAATCGTTCTTCAGCGCATTGAGCCAGCCGTGCCACGTTGGCTCGGTCGCCAGGAACATGGTGCGAAAGCCCGCGAGCCGTTCACTCCACCACCACGACTCGCCGCCGTGCGCGTCCTGCAGCGCGACGAATGGAATCTGTCCGCGATAGCGTTTCAGGAACGGCTCGGTATTCGTGAAGTCAGGATTGCCGAAATGAAACGTGCTGATCGCCGCGTACCCGCCGCGTTGCAGTGAATCGTCGAGAAACATGCGAACCAGCTCCTCGTTTTCGCCAAACTGCCAGAGAAGCCGACCGTTCGCTTTGACCAGCGGATCCAGTCGCCGCTCGCGAAATTCGGGCCACGTCACGGCCGGCGACACGCCAGATGTGCGTTGACCCAGCGCCGCACCAATACTCACATTTGCCGGCGCGATGATGTCGCTCGTGTGACTGTAAGTGCCCAGGCCAGGAACGTTCACCCAAGTGCCATACTCTTCATTTGAGACGAAGAAAGTGACCGGAACTTTGCGTTCGTCGGCGAGCGACTGCGCGCGTGTGATCCATTCCGCCTTCGCGTTCTTCGCGCCCCAAAGATGAATGCGCAACGAACGCGCGAGCTCGACCGCTTCGCTCGGACTGCCAGTGCCGGGAGCTTCGATCTGGATCGTGTAGAGCTTCAGGTCGGGTGGAAGAGATTTACGAATTGCGATTGGCGATTTACGCGGCAGCGGATCGTTCAATGCGCCGAGAGCATCCAAGGCATCGAGCGCGTAGTAAGTCGCGGTGGCGTTGCTCAACCAACCGGGACGATCACCGAATCCGCCGTCGCTGTTGGCGAGCGAGTGCAGATAGCTGATGCAACGCTCACGGTTCGTTGGCGTCGCGCCGAGTTGCTGCAATGAGCGAACGGCGGCCCAGGTGTAAGCCACGTCATCCACTCCGCCGAACTCGGGTTTTGGCGCGAAGGTGAATCCACCGTTGGCGAGTTGGCAGGCGCGCAACCACGCGATGGTTTGCGTTTTCTTCTCTTCGTCGCGGCGAAGTACGCGCAATGCCTGCAAGCCATACCACGTGTTCATCACATGGCCGTCGCTGCCATCGGAAGCGGGCGTGTTGTTGAAGCTCCCATTCGCGCGGCGGCGCGATGTCACGTAATCAATCCACGCTGGAGAGAGATCGTTTACTTTCAAACCAAGCAGTGGACGACAACGGATCGCGCCAGTCTCGGATTGGAAGATCGGCCAGCCGTGTTGTTCGTATTGTTTGAGGTAAGTCAGCGGCGCAGTCCATGCGCCGATCTTTTCACGGAACTCCGAGACGTCTTCATCGAGCCATGCGAGCGCCTGCACTTGCTGAAACTCGAACACGCGCCGCTCCTGCTCCAGCTTCTTCAGTTGCGATGGATGGTGAGTGCGCACGAACTCGGCAAGCGCTGCTTTTTTTGGCGGCGTTTGCTTCAGCACGTGATGGCAACCGATCACCGCGAACGTCGGCGTGAGATGCGATTGCTCCTGGTCTCCCCACGCATAACCGCCGTCCGGGCGCGCGAGTGTTTCCAAGTATTTCAGAACATCCGTCTGCCAGTCGCTCTTGGCTGCCAATCCCCGCGGAACAAACACAGCGCCCGCACTCGCGGCCGCCACGGTCTTGAGCATCGCGCGGCGATTCATGGCGCGGCCTCTTTCTTCGCAGCGTTCTGATTGCGCTGAGGCTTTTCCTTGATCGGCCATGTGGTCGAATCAACGCGTGCTGTCCGGAGATACGTCTCGAAGCGTTTGACGACTTCAGGATTCTCCGCGGCGATGTCGCGTTCCTCCGCAATGTCGGTCTTCAAGTTGTAGAGTTCGATCGGCTTGTTCGTGCCATGTCGCACCGCTTTCCAATCATCCATTCGCACGGCCTGGTCGAAGCCGCGTTCGTGAAACTCAAAGTAGAGCGGGGGACGTGCGATGACTTTTCCATCGAACAATGCCGGGACGATCGAAAAACCGTCCATGTTCTTCGGCGCTTTCTCGCCGATCAACTCCGCTGCTGTCGGAAGCAAATCCCAGAGTGCCCAAACCTGCTCGCTGAGGACGCCTGCTTTAATCTTTCCGGGCCAGCGCGCGATGCTCGGCGAGCGCAGTCCGCCTTCGTACATGTCGCGTTTCATCCCGCGCAGAGGACCGGAGCTTTGGAAGAATTTCGGCTGATAACCCGCGCCGTTGTCGCTCGCGAAGAAGACCAGTGTCTTTTCATCGAGCCCCAGTTCCTTGAGTAAAACCATCAGTCGCCCCACGTCCTTGTCCATGCGCGTGATCATCGCGGCGATGTTCTTCCACTGGGCCGGCCATTCTTCGTTCGCGTAAGGCTCCTGGCTCGGCACCTGGAACTTCCCGTGCGGAATCGTGAAGGGCAGGTAGAGGAAGAACGGCTTGTCCTTGTTCTTCTTCACGAAGGCGAGCGCGTCTTCCGCCATGAGATCGTGCGAGTAGGTTTTGCCATCGAGCGGCACCTTCTCCGTGTTGCGCCAAAGGTTCGTCGGGTAATAATCATGGGCCTTCAACTGGCAGTTGTAGCCGAAGAAATAATCGAAGCCCATTTTGTCCGGCGTGCTCGCCGAGCCAGGAAAGCCAAGTCCCCACTTGCCGATCATGCCCGTGGTGTAACCCGCGCGCTTGAAAAGATGCGCCACCGTGAACGTGTCTGCGGGCATCGGTTCCTGGCCTTCGGGTTTGATCTCTTTGTTGCCGCGGATCGGACAATGGCCCGTGTGCAATCCCGTCATCAGCGCGGAACGGCTCGGCGCGCAGACGGTCGTGCCGGCGTAAGCCTGCGTGAAGCGCATCCCTTCAGCCGCGAGCCGATCGATGTTCGGCGTTTTGATTTTCTGCTGGCCGAAGCACCCGAGGTCGCCGTAACCCAGATCGTCTGCAAGAATGAAGATCACATTCGGCCGCGGCGCACCGCGTTCCGCAGCGAACGAGATGCTGGCGAATGAAAAGGCGACCAGGACAACAGCGACGAAGCCGCGGCGAAAAGGTTTGTGGTTCACGCCGCGAATTTACCGGCCGCTTCGTCGATGGCGAGCCGCTACTTCGTCGAGGAATAATCCGTCGGCGCCATGTAGATGGAGATTACTCCATTGGATGCCGTTAATGAACCGCCGGCCTTTTTCTCGGACGCGTCCTTGGCGGCAACCCAGTCCGGATCTTTGCGAAACGCGATCCATGACGCCGCCGCTGCTTCCTTGTTCTTGTGCGCCAGGATGTAAACCATCCGTTGCTTGCCATCCTTGCCCGGAACCGGATGCCAGTATCCGACGTGTTCCATGCCGTGCTTCGTGAAGAGCTTCACCGTGTGATCGCGAAAGCGCGCATCAAGCGCCGCGAGATTTCCCTCGCTCGCCGTGTAGTCGCGTAATTCGAACACGCGCGGCGACGCTCCTTGCGATGACTTGATCTCCGGTGAGTAATCGGTCGCGCGCATGTAAGAGCGCTCCACCTTTTTCACCAGCGGGCCGTTTGCCTCCGACGCTTTCTGTGCGCTCTTCCAGTCAGGATCGGCAGGGAAGGATTTCCACGACGCAGCCGCGGCTTCCATGCTCTTGTGCGCCAGCACGTAGATGAGCGTGTTATTCGTGTTATCGATCGGTGTCCAATATCCGATGTTCTCCATGCCGTGCTTCTCGAATAGCCGGACGGTGTGATCGCGGAAACGTTTGTTCAAATCATCGAGCTTGCCCGGATGTGCGTAATAGGTGCGCATCTCAAAGACGCGTGTGTCTTTCGATTCAGCGGCGACGACGAATGCTGCGGTGGCGAGCAACGCAGCCAGCGTGGTGAATGTCTTCATGGGCGCCATCGCAGAGCAATTCGTCACCTGAGTCAAAAACAATACGCATCGTCAGAGGAAGCGAGAGGGGATCGCGCAACAAACTGCGCGCGCTCAACAAACTTCAGTCCCTCAGTCCCTCAGTTCCGACGATGGCGGCATTTCATCCATACCGCGTTCGAATTTTTTGCCGGCACGGACAAGGCACTCACTCCGAAGGCGGAGCGGCCAACTAGAGCAATTGTTCTCTGTCGTGGATGTGTTGGATTTTGATGAAGCAGCGGCAGAGCAAGTCGTGACGATGCGCGCAAAGCTCGAGAAAGCTGGGACATCCATCGGCTCTTATGACTTGCTGATTGCAGGTCACTCGCCTCTTGGCGCCCCGCTAAACGATCGACGAAACTCGCCTTTCATTGGCCCAGAGCACGCAGATAGTCGAATGAGTAAAGCCCGGTGCTGTGCCCGTCAGCCCACACCGGTTGAATCGCGTAGCCGCCGACGTTTCCGATGCGCGCGAGTTGCACCGACGCCGCGGTAAGCGGTTTGTCCGGATTCTTGTAGAGATTGCCCATGACGTCCATCTCGCCTTTGCAACCCGCGCAGGGACAGGCGCGACGCAATGTCTCGAGCTGGATGAAGCTCTCCGCGCCGTCATCCCATTTGATCGCGAGTTCATTCCCCACCTGTTGCAAATCCAAAGGCCTCATGAACGAAGCGTAAGGACGACGCGTGCAAAGGCAATAGTTAGACAAGTCTAATATTGTTTCTTGACCTGAAGACCAGCGCGCGTATTCTGCGCGTCATGAATTTGAGATGGGCCTTTCCGAGAGCCGTTGTGGCCTGTGCGCCGGCTGTCGCGTTGCTGGTTGGTTGTGGTGAACAGAGCGGCTCCTCGCCCGCCGCGTCAACGTCCGGCAAAATCAAGGTCACGGCCACGACGTCCATGGTCGCTGACCTCGTCAAGCAAGTCGGCGGTGATCGCGTGGATGTGACCGGGCTCATGGGGCCGGGTGTCGATCCGCATCTTTACAAAGCCAGCGCCAGCGACGTGACGAAGCTGCAAAGCGCTGATGTTATTTTCTACAGCGGTCTTTTCCTCGAGGGAAAAATGGAAGAAGTGTTCACCAGGATGACTAAAGGCGGCAAACGCGTTTACCCGGTGACGGACGCCATTCCGCGCGAGAAATTGCTGCATCCGGCCACGTTCGCCGGACATGCCGATCCGCATGTGTGGTTCGAGGTTCCGATGTGGGCGCAGTGTGTCGATGTCGTCGTGAAAGGCTTGAGCGACGCACGCGCGGCTGATCGCGAATATTTCACGCAACGTGGTGAGGAGGCGAAAAAGAGAATGGCTGAGTTGCACGATTGGGCAGTGAAACGCGCTGAGGAGTTGCCGAAGGAAAAGCGCGTTCTCATTACGAGTCACGACGCGTTCAGCTATTTCGGGCGCGCGTATGGTTTTCAAGTCGTTGGCCTGCAAGGCATCTCGACCGTCACGGAAAGCAGTCTTGCCGACATGTCGAAGATGGTGGAGTTCATCAAGAAGAACGACGTGAAAGCGATCTTCATCGAGTCCAGCGTGCCGCCGAACACGATCAAGCGCATCAGCGAAGACGCGGGCGTGAAGATCGGCGGTGAGATTTTTTCCGACGCGATGGGCACGCCTGGACGAATCGAGAACGGCTACGATCTGGGCACCTACGAAGGCATGATCAAACACAACCTGAACACCATCGTGAACGCGTTGAAGTAAGAAACCACCATGAAATATTTGCTCCAAGGATTGTTCATCGCGGCTGCCAGCGCCGGTGGCGTGCTGGGCGCGGAACCAGCGCCCGACAAGTCTTCTTATCATCTTTTCAATCCGACGCCCCGCGAATTGATGCGCGAGTTGAGCACGGACAGGCCGGACAAAACCGAGAGCGCCTACACGGTGGACGCGGGGCATTTTCAGATTGAAGCGGACATCGTGAATTACACCCATGATTCACGGAACGTCGCGCGCGATCGCAACATCGCGGAGAGCCTGGCCATCGCGCCGTTCAATTTCAAAGTGGGCCTGCGCGACAATTGGGACGTGCAGTTCGTGGTCCCTACTTACAACGCCGTGCGTCTTCGAGAGCGCAGCACGGGCCAGCGCAATACCGAGCGCGGCTTCGGCGATTTCGTTCTGCGCAGCAAAATGAATCTGTGGGGCAATAACGGTGGCGACACCGCCTTCGCGCTCATGCCTTACGTGAAGTTTCCCACCGCGGGCCACAATCTCGGCAACGACGCCTACGAAGGCGGACTCATCGCGCCGCTCGGCGTCGCGCTGCCGGCGGGTTGGGGTATGGGCGTCATGACGCAACTCGATTTCAACGAGGACGCCGACGGTCACGGGCACCATCCGGAATGGATCAACTCGATCACGTTTGCTCACGGCATCGTGGGCGACCTCGCCGGATACGTGGAGTTTTTCAGCGTCATCAACAGCGATGAAGATGCGAAATGGATTGGCACCGCGGACATTGGGTTCACTTACGGTCTCACGGAAAACATTCAGTTCGATGCCGGGATTAACGTTGGTTTGACGCGCTCGGCTGACGATTGGAACCCGTTCCTCGGCGTCACATGGCGATTCTAATCTATGATCTCTCCAGTGAAATCAGGCGCGAAGAACACCAATGACCGAGCCTCCGGCGAAAGCGGAGCGCCACCGCTCGAAGTCCACGATCTCACCGTCGCCTATCACAAGAAGCCGGTGCTCTGGGGTGTGGATCTCGTGGTGCCGCCTGGAAAACTCATCGGTATCGTGGGACCGAATGGCGCGGGCAAATCCACGCTTATCAAAGCCGCGATGGGGTTGCTCCCGATCAACAGCGGCTGGGTGAAAATCTTCGGGAAGGAAAAGAATTACCGTCGCGTCGGTTACGTCCCGCAGCGCGAATCCGTTGATTGGGATTTCCCCGTCAGCGTCATGGACGTTGTGCTGATGGGTCGCTACGGACATCTCGGTTTGATCAAGCGCCCCGGCAAACGCGACCGGGAGATCGCTCGGGACTGTCTCGACAAAGTGAAAATGCTTCCTTACGCGAATCGCCAGATTTCCAACCTGAGCGGTGGTCAGCAACAACGCGTCTTCCTCGCCCGCGCCCTCGCGCAGGAGAGTGATCTCTACTTCATGGACGAACCGTTCGCCGGCGTGGATGCCGCGACTGAATCCGCCATCATCGAACTGCTTCACGAGTTGAAGAGCCGTGGGAAAACGATCCTCGTCGTTCATCACGATCTTCCGACCGCGCGCAATTATTTCGACATGCTGCTGCTGCTGAACATGCGTGTCGTCGCGTTCGGCCCCACGGATGAAGTCTTCACCTACGAATTGCTCCAGAAGACTTACGGCGGTCGCCTGACGATTCTTTCGGAAGTCGCGGAAGCCGTGCGCCAGCGTGGTGATGGAGGATAAAGTGAGCTTGAGAAGAACAACGAGGTACCTTGATGAAGCGCCGTCGCGACGCTCCTCATCCGCGTCCATCTGCGTTCATCTGTGGATTTCATTGTTC
>DATHEW010000601.1:0-2561 GCA_035318425.1 Candidatus Acidiferrum sp.
TCCGGGATCGTGGCGCAGTTCTCGGGACAGCCTGAAGAGGCGCGCCGGCATTTCGAGGACTGCATCCGCATCAATCGCGACCACCCGCGCGCGCATGGCTGTCTCGCGGTGCTGGCGGCGCAGCAGGGCTGGATCGAGATCGCCGAGGCCCAACTCTACGAAGCACTCCGCATCGACCCGAACGACAGCGAGGCCAAATCGATGCTGCGGCAGTTGAAGCAACAGACCCGACGGGCGAATTGATTAACCGTTAGTCTGCGGCGACGAACGAAATGGGTGCGGGCTGATGGACTCTCTCGGCTTGCTGCACATTGGGCGGGTTATTCCACCCAACGAAAAAGCGGCGGTGTTCACCGCCGCTAGCACCTCACTGACCAAAAACTATTTCTCCGTGATCTCCAGCTTGTAGCTCGGGGAGAGCTTGCTGCTCTTCTGCGGCTTACCGAACGTGCGATACTCGTACTCGATCTTGAAGTGGTAGATGAGCGACGTTTTGTCGGGGCCGAGTGGAACCACTGTTTCCCAGCGGTTGCTGATGCCGAGCGACGGACGCATCGGATAAAAGTCGTAGCCGACCACCACGTAAGGTTTCACCGTTCCGGGAATTTGGGTCTGCTGAGTGCTGTCCCATTGGAACTCGACGGGATACATGCCCGTGGCATTCCGCGGATGACGTGTGGTGGTGAGATTGGTGACACGCGAGGTCCCGCAACCGGCGACGAACACAGCCAGCAGAGCGGCAAGCAACGCAAACTTACGCATATATGACGCGCAGCGTTACATGTGAGCCGCGAAGTTGTAAAGCGTTTTGCCCCTGATGCGGGGAGCGCATCTCGGCCCACGCACCGAATGGGTTTCGCGCATTGGAACTGCGCTGGTAGAGCGCAGCGGCGACAGCGCTTTGGAACCGGGAAGCGTTTCACAGTGTGATGAATTGAGCCGTGGTGAATGTCTTGTCCTCGGGACTTCCCCTTTCTTTGCGTCCGTAGCGAACTTTGCTCGAGGCTCTTCGGTTTGAACTGAATCCATTCTGAAAGCAGCGTGGCGCCGGACTTGCCGCCGCAGTCCACATCAATCCAATCGACAGGCACACGGCGATTGCAATGCGACGGCGGGTTGTCGGATGGTGTCAGTCGATTCACCGATGAAAAAAGTTCTCATTCTTTTGGCTTTGCTCGGAGTCCTGGCAGCGAGTTGGTTCTGGGGATTGCCTGCCTACCGCGCGCAAAAGGAACGGAAGTTCGCGGCACAAGCGCGTACGCAATTCGTGGCGGGAGAACATCGCAAGGCGCTCATCAGCGCGCGTCTGGCACTGGCGAGCAATCCGAACAATGTCACAGCGTGCGAGGTGATGGCGGACCTTTCCGATCTCTCACGGTCGCCCGCGGCATTGACGTGGCGCAAGCGGTTGGCGGAATTGAATCCCTCGGTGAGCAACCAGATCATGCTGGCGTCCTGCGCGCTGCGCTACGAGCAGCCGCCATTTCCGATCGCGGCGCAGACCATTGAAGCCCTGGCAACAAACGCCGCAACGTTTCCGCAGTTCCATGTGGTGGCGGCGCAACTCGCGTTGAAACAGCAGCGCATTCCCGAGGCGGAAAAACATTTCGAGGAGGCGATTCGGATCGAGCCGACGAATGAGCTTCACCGGCTGAACCTGGCGACGGTGCGATTGCAATCGCGCGATGCCGCCGTGTCGAGCGCGGCGCACGCCGAGTTGGTGCGATTGCAGACGAACGCGACGCTGGGTAATCACGCGTTGCGCGCGCTCGCCACGGCGCGGGCGGCATACAAGGATTGGCCCGAGGCGCTGAAGTTCTCGGCGGCTCTCCAGCAGGACTCTGGCGCGACCTTTGATGACCGGCTCCAACATTTGATCCTGTTGCACACGGCGAAGAGTCCGGATTTTTCCCGCTTTGCCGGCGAGCTGAAGCAGCGAGCGAGCACGAATGCAGGACAAATCTTTGCGCTCAGCACTCGCCTGGCGGCCTGCGGACAAGCGGCGGAAACATTGGCGTGGTTGAAATCGCTGCCCGCCGCGATGCAGAGCGAGCACTCGGTGTCGCTGGCTTTTGCCGACACGTTCGGAGCGCTGAAGGATTGGCGTGCGATGGAGGAACGCCTGAACGCGGAGGGATGGAAGGAGCAGGATTTCATGCGGCTGGCGCTGCTGGCGCTGGCGGTGCGAAACCAGAATGACCAGGCAGTATCGCAAGCGCATTGGGGCAAAGCGGTGCAACTCGCGTTGGAACGTCCAGAACGGCTGGGGATGCTATCGCAACTGGCGCGCGGCTGGAAGTGGGACGCCGAGGTGAATGATCTTTTGTGGCGCGTCACAAAGCAGTTCCCGCAGGAGAAATGGCCCATCCAGGCGTTGCACGCGGATTATGCGCGGAAGCGCGACACGCGCGGGCTGCACGCGATTTATTCCCTGCTCGTGGATCGCGGTGAAACGAATGCGTTGGTGCTGAACAACTACGCGTCGCTGTCTCTGCTGCTGGCCACGAACATGCCGCGCGCCCACGAGTTTGCGCAGCAGGTGTATCTCGCGGCCACCAACA
>DATHEW010000602.1:0-2726 GCA_035318425.1 Candidatus Acidiferrum sp.
CACCGTCGGCAAAGGCTTTTGGATGGCGAGCGATTTGGGAGCGAGCTCGCCGAGCACGATGTGAAGAAAGGTGATCAGGGAGAATCCCACCGCGAACGAAATCGAGTGTTTGAGTTCCACCGATTCGATGCGCATCCATCCCATCACCGGTTCCAACAGGGCGGCGAAAACCGGCTCGCCAATCCATCCGAGCCCGAGGCTCGCCAGCGTGATGCCGAGTTGTGTGGCGCTGAGCGCGGCATCGAGATTATCGACGAGGCGGCGGGCGATCCTGGCGCGGCGTTGACCTTTTGCCAGCGGCGCTTCGAGCTGCGTGCTGCGCACTTTGACGAGCGCGAATTCGGCGGCGACGAAGAAGCCGTTCAGGAACACCAGGAAGATGACCGCCAGGAGTTTCCAAACGATTGCGATGAAAGCGTCGAGCGTCATGTCAGAGGCGCACCTGGCCAAAGATGGCTTTGAGAATGTCCTGCAAACTCAGGATTCCCAGTTCGCGGCGGTCTCGGGACAACACAATGGCGAGCCGCTGGCCGGTGCGTTGGAGGTGCCGCATGGCTTCTTCCAATCGCGTGTCCACATCGACGAATGTGGCCGGCTGAAGGTAATCCTTGATCGTGCGGTCTTGTTCCAATTCCTCTTTCGAGTAAAGCGATGATCGCAAGTTGAACAATCCCACGATGCGTCGTCCGCCGCCTTGCTCGTGCCAGACCGGCAGCCGGCTCGTGCCGCGCTCGCGGCAAATCGCCGTCGCCTCGGACACGCGCGTCTTCGTCGTGACAGTGAACGCTTTCGTCATCGGCACCATGACATGGCCGACGCGCAGGGATTGAAGGTCCAGCACGCGCTCGATCATGGAACGTTCCTCAGAGGAAAAACCTTTGGCCGATTCCTGCATCAGGTGGCGCAGTTCGTCGCGATTGCCGAAGAGATGCGCCTTGAAGGTGCGTCCTCCCGACCACTGCATCATGCCGCTGGCGAGCCAGCGGACGATGGCGACCAGTGGCTTGAGCATCCAGTGAATCCATCGGAAGGGGCGCGCGAGAAACAGACAGAAGCGGTTCGGATAGGTGCGGAACAGCATTTTGGGCAACAGCTCGCAAGTGCAGTAGAACATGAGGATGCCAAGCGTGAACACGAGCGCGAAGAGCACCGGGTGGTTGCGCAGCCACTCGTGTGCTCTGAATACAACGAACGAAACGAGAACGAAGTTCGACACGGTGTTGCCGACGAAAATCGTCCAGAGAAAATCCTCCGGCGCGGCAAGAAAACGGTAGAGCACGCGGGCGTTCGGATTGCCGCTTCGCATCAGCCGGCGAATGCGCAACTGGCTGAGCGCGAACACGCCGGCTTCCATGCCGGAAAAGAAAAATGAAAGCCCCAGGCCGGCAAGCATCACGATGGTGAAGATCGAGGACATTACTTTTTCGCCCGTTCCACGATCAGTTCGCGCACAGTGCGTTCCTCGACCGTGTGTGCCGTCAGCTTCAAACCCCGGAACAGGACTGAGTCACCGGCGCCGGGCACCACTTCGAGCAAAGAGACGAGCAGCCCGCCCATCGTCTCGACATCGACATCGCCGAGTTCGGGATACTCACGGCGAAAGTCCGCGACGTTCATGGCGCCACTGACGCGCCAATGATAGTCCGCCAGTTTCTCCATGATGAAGCCGGGCCTCTCGCCCTCGCCGCGGATCTCCCCGATGACTTCTTCCAAAATGTCTTCCATCGTCACCACGCCTGCCGTGCCACCGAATTCGTCCATCACGATGGCGATCCCGCGCTGCTGCCGTTGCAACGCGACGAAGAGTTTCAACAGGTTCATCGACTCGGGAACGAATGACGGAAACTCAATCGCCTCGGCGAGATCGATCCGCGGATCGAGCAGCAACAGCTTCGTGTCGAGCACGCCCACGATCGTGTCCGGCGATTCATCGTAGAGCGGCAAGCGGCGGTGTCGCAGCCGTCGCGCTTCGGCGATCATCTGTTCCACGGTGAGATCGTCCGGGATGCACGCCATCTTCGAGCGAGCTGTCATGACGTCGGCCGCCGCCTTTTGGTCGAGCCCGATGATCTGCGCGATGATTTCCGTTTCGCGAGCCGCGAGAGCGCCCTGTTGCACGGCGAGATCGAGCAACTCGCGGTAATCTTCCTCCGAAGTCATCGGCTGCGGTTTCATGGCGCGAGCCAGCACGCCGTGAAGCAGCAAGGTGTTTAGCCATTGCACGAAACGTTGGAGCGGGCGCGAGGCGCGCTGCAACAGAAGCATCGGACGCGCAACGCGCAGCGACCATTTCTCGGGATCACGAACAGCCAGCGTCTTGGGAAGCACTTCGCAGCCGATGAGGATAAGAATGAAAAGTCCTGTGAGCGCCAGCGGCGTGGAACCGCCACGCCACAAAGCTGTGCCCAGGCCGATGGCGACGATGCTGGCATTCGCGAGCGAGTTGCCGAGGACGATAGTGGCCAGCAACTCGGACGGTTGCTGCAACAGCCGAACGACGATGCTTCCGTGGAGCGGGACTTTTTCGTCGAGTTGATCGACCTGCCATTTGCCCAATGCGAAGAGAGCAGATTCCGCCACTGCGAAGAAGAAACTCGCGCCGGCGCACACCAACACGCCTGCGAGCACGAGATAGGGCGTGAAATCCACGGGCGAAGTTATTTCCGATGGCGCGACACAGCTAAAGTGAAAACTCCACGACGTACGCGCGTGAGGAGGCTCATGCC
>DATHEW010000603.1:0-5775 GCA_035318425.1 Candidatus Acidiferrum sp.
AACGAACGCGCGCCATTGACGAGCAGCGCTTTGTTGAGCGCCGGGCTGTTCGTGGCAGAAAAGGTGTTCGCGTAAAACTCCTGCATCATCGCCAGCACTCCAGAAACGACAGGAGCGGCCATGCTCGTGCCGGACTCGTAACGATACTTCGGGCCGGGACCGTTCGTGTCGTTCAACCCACGCAGGACTTCCCAGTAGTTGCCCACATCGTTGGTGAATGTCATTAACACGATCACGTCGTAGTTGATGTCATTCGTCGCGGGATTCACGACCGTGAAGACCAAAGTACCAAGACCGATCTGCGGCGAGGTCAGTGTGGTCAGTGTGATCTGATTCGAACCAAGCGGTGGGCCGGTCGGGTCGGTATTCATGCTCGCGTTCAGCCAGAGCGATGTCCATGTAGTCGTCGCCGAGTTGGTGACGGTGATGATATCGACGCGCAAAACATCCGCCCCCAAACCCATCGTGTAGAAATTCGTTCCACCCGCTGGGACGGTTTCGAAATTGTAAACCGTCGGCACGATGTCCACCGTTCCGCCCGGATGCTCGTAGTTTTCGTTGCGAGTGGAAACGACGAACGTTCCATTGGCGACCAAGTCTGGTTTGAATCGGCCATAATCCCCTTCCCGCCCGATGCCGACATTGCCACGACTGGAAAAACCCGCGACCTGGTTGCTGTTGTCGGTGGGAGGGAACCACGGCATGTTCGTCACGCACTCGCCGTTCGTATCGCACTTCCAAACCAGGTTTGTGATCTGACGCAACGACTCGATTGCGCCCACGCTGATCACGTTCTTGCCCGTGGCCGGCGAAAGAATGCTGCCACGCCCGGCACCCGATCCGGCATCGCCGCCGCCGCCGCGATTGCCGGCCGCGAACACGTAAGTGATCTGCTGCTCACCCGTGACGCCGTTCAACGAGTCGCGCACCGCGGCATCATAACTTGCGGCAAAAATATCATACTCGTTTACGAAACTGCCTTCGTAATCCCAACTGTTGTTGCTGATCAGCGCACCGGCCAGCGCCGTCGCTTCCTGGATTTGAATGTCCGTGCCGAGATTCAGATTGTGGACCCAACCCGTCGCGGATGGCGCCATGCCGCTGAAGATGGCGTCCTTCAACGAACCTTGAACAAACGAGTTGGTGCCGTCACTTCCCACGGTCAGTGATTGCGAACCATTGCCCAACAACGTGCCGATCACGTGCGTGCCGTGGCCGCTTACCGTGTCGTTGGTCACGTTCAGAATGCGCCCAACCAAATCCTCATGCGTCGAGTCGGCGCCGGTATCGATGACCGCCACGATCACGTTGCTGCCGCTTAATCCCTGGTAGTGGCTCGCCGTCGGCAACGTCAGCGTGTTCGTGGACACCTTCGCCTTCAGTCGCGCCAAATCATTCATGATCCGGCGGTCCGAACGCACACCGATCATCTGCACCTCGGGAACTTGCGCGAGTGACGCCAGGCCCTTCGCGGGAATCTTCACATTCAGATTGTCACCGAACGGCGTGCGCTCAGGTTCACCGATGACTTCGCCCCCGATCGCTTTGATCCCGCGGATCGCCTGCTCGGTCGATCGTGGAAAAGCCACCACGCTCAAACGGCTGTAGGGCGAAAGCTCCTTCTCTACCGCAACGCCGAGCAGCGCGGGATCGAGCTTGTAGTACGGTTCGAACGGCAGCACGGCCTGCACCTGCGCCGAGCCTTTGATCTTGCCGACTTGCGACCGGCTCGCGCGCACGAGCATCGCATTGTTGGGGATGTAGGAAACGAGATCGGCACCCGAGGCGAGGATGTCTTCGCGGAACATTTTGTTAATCACACCGCGCGCCTGAACGATGTAGCTGCCGGGATCACCTTCCGCGCGAAGATGGTCGGGAATTTCCAGCCGCGCCGGGTTCGCCGTATCGAGCAACGCGTTGCGAAGGATCAACCCGCGCTCGTCTCGCATGAGCTGGCCAATCGTCTTCGATGTATTCGTGAGCCGATACGCGAAAGGATTGGTGGAATGTTTCGCCGCCGAAGCCAGCACCCGCACCGCGTTGCTTTGCAGAGTGGAATCAGTGCCGGGCGTAGCTTGTTCCGCACCCGCGACCGTATTCGTCAGCTTGAATGGCGCAACAACGGACTTTCCATTGCGCGCGGAAGCAGCCGTGGCGTCCTCACCGCGCTTGCCTCGCTGGCCAAATTGCCAAAACAAAACCGCAGCCAATGCCAGCAGCAGGCTGAGGACGATCCATGTTTTCGGTCTGAGGCGCATAAGACAATAAATCACACAATCCTTAGTCAGGCGGCAGAATGTTGAAGCTTTCCACCACCGCGCGCGGTTTTTCGGCGGTGCCCTCGATGCGCAACACCGTGCGCGTCGCGAACTCGGACGTGATCTGGTAATTCTCTGTTAGCCGCGTGGACGAGTTGATCCGCTCCGGTTTCAGGGCCTGTCCGTAAGCGTAAATCACAACGCGCGGCTGGCCGATGCGCAGCAAGCCGAGAATCTGCTGCGGGATACGCTCGTAGGCGAAATCGTCGATACCGTGAGCGCGTTGGTTCGGACTGAGGTTCAGAAACGGAGATTCCGTGGTCAGTTCCGGCACCGCCAGCACCTGCGAAAAGTCGCTGAACACTCCCCCATGCTTGATGCGCTCCGCCTGGATCGCACTCCACAAGAGCCACATCGGCGAATTCGTATCGCCGTGCGTTGGCTCGATGAAGATCGAGCCGAAGCGGCTTTGAATCGGCAGCACCTGGCTGAAAGGATTCTCAACCTCGTTGTCATCCAAAATGTTCGTTAACACGACCACGCCTGCGAAAGCAGCAGACCATGCCGGCAGCCGCGACTGATTGATCGAGAGCAATCCCTGCGCGGAACTGTCCGTCAGCGCCGTGGTGAAAATATCCGCCATTCGCAGGTCGTTGGTCGGATGATTGAGCACCCTCACTCCCTGCCAGATGGGCGCGACGGAGTTCGCTTGCGCTCTCCACTCCGCCAGTGCCGCCGCGCCGGATTTGAAATAGATCGTCTGCCATGGCGTGCCACGATGCACCCGACCGAGCCATCCCACGCTCGGGAACTTGTTGGTCGGAAAATTCCACGCATCGGAGGAACTAACTCCGGAGTCACGCAGCCTGAAATTCAGCGAGTTGGGGTCCGAGCTGTTCTTGCCTCCTTCATTGCCCCAAGGCGCGTACGGCTTGTTGATGTTGCTGATGGACGACGAACCGATGGTCGTAATGTTGGGCTCGTTCCACTTCACCGGCTCGGTAACGATGGGAGTAAACACGCTCAAATCGTCCACGTGATAATGCACCAAGGGATCGTTGGCCTGCCACGTCGCCGTGCGAATGAAGCGCGCGATGGGATTGAACGGCGCTTGAACGACGTTATTCGTGTTCGTGCCTCTCCGGTTCATCCATTCTGTAAAATTCTTCTGCGCCAGAAAAACATCATTACTGCCATTGTTGTAGCTGAAGGGAATCCAGTCCGCGGTATTGCCTGTTTGTGAAAATTGAATCTGCGCCCGAATGCCTTCTGTCGGACCTACGGCACCAAACTGTCGGTTCGTGTTCCAAACCGTGCCAAACCCAGCTACGTCCGGCCCCAATGCGCGCGTCGCCAGATTGCTGCTGAGGTCCATCGACGAGTTGTCGCGCAGCACCACGAAATCGATGATGTTCGTGCCAACACGGTGGATGTAAACGAGGTGATTGGAAATATTCAGGAACCAGTTCGGTAGACCGAACGGCCCCGGCGGATTTGGCACCAGGCTGGAATCATTAAAGACGTTGGTCCCTAACGCCTCGAACCGATCCAGGATGAAATTGTAAACCGAGTTCGACAGCACGACGATGTTCGTAAAGAGCGGAAGCTTGAATCCATTCTCGGGCGTTACAGTCCTGCCGTTCCATGAAGGAACCGACACAACAGCGCCGAGCGTGTGCGTTATCAGGGGCTGGGCTCCTCCAATGTTGCTCAGCACCACCGAGATCGTATTCGTCACTTCGATGACGGACGCATGCGGAAACGGTGTGGAGTACGAGTTCCACGCTTCCACCGCCACCGTGTTCGAAATCCCCATCACGTACATCTGATTCGTCTTGTTCGGCGCTTGGCCGGGACCCGGACGTTGCAACTGGAGTTTGCGCTCCACGAGCATGTCCGTGCGAAAGGTGTACTCGTTGAAATTCGGCAGGCCACGTTTCGCGCCGATCACGGCGGGAATGCCGTTCGTGTTCTCAGCGAGCCACTTCATCAGCCCGTCGTGACTGCTGTCATTCGTCCAACCGATGATGAAGAGGTTCGTATTGTCCGACAGATTTACTTGGTTAGGGCCAAAGATCGGACGGAACACCGACGGAAACTCGTTCGTGCGCGAGGCGTCCAAAATGTTCGCCGCCTGCTGCATGATCCGATGCACTCCGCCCACGTAGAAATTGGCCGGCGCAATCATGATGTGGTTCACGTTGGTCACGCTGTTCGTGTAGTAATTTGTGCCCACCGTCACCACCCAGTCCCGGAAATCCCGCTGCATGCTCTCCAGAATCCGCTGCGCCGCGTTGGTGAAGAACAGCAGGGTCGTCTCCTTGTTCGTGTCCCACGACCTGAGCGCCGCGAGCTTATTGGTGCCCAGGTTCGCCCAATTCAGATTGATGCGATTGCGGTTCTCCGTCCCGGTGTCCGTGGCGAGCTGGCTGAGCAGTTCGTAGAACTTGTAGCCGTTCGTTCTGGGATTCGAGCTAACTGGATTTGCGAGCGTGGTGCGCAAGTTGTTTACAAAGTTGAGCGATGTCTTCGTCGCATCGAAGAAATCCTGGTGCGTGAAATAGTGCCGCAGCGCATCAGCGCCGGGAAACCCGTTCAAGAGACTATCCTTGTTCCCCGAGTTTTCGCCGAAAATGGGCCCAGCAAGTAGCAAATCATCCCCCAAGTCATCTACGCCGTTTGACTCGAATACCGTGGCGCGCGCGCCGAAGATATCAGTGAAGCTCGGAAGGGTCTGGCGAGAAACCGTATTAGTGCTGCGGTACAAAACGAAATCAGCAGCGTTCGTGAACGCTGCACCAGTACTGGATGGAGATGGAAACGGGCCGTATGTGAAATCCCAAACGTTTGTATCAAGTTCGTGCAGCATCGCGGCGAGATTCAACTCCCATGCGCCGACTCCTTGGTTGCGTGTGAAGTTGCCGGAGGCGGCCGAGGGAGGCAGTTGCGAGTTCGTGTTGTGAATCGTGTTCGCATCCAACGCCTTGCCCGCGGGAATTGCGATGTACGCCATGCGCGCCACGAACCGATTATCCGGCCCGTAAGGGCGCTCAGGTCGATCGAGCAGGAAAATCCATTCGGGATCACCTGAGATGGTGACGGTGTTGGTAAACACTCCCGCGGCATTCGTGAACCTGTTCGTGATCAGGAATGTCGTTTCGATCTCGCCGTTGCGGTTCAGATCGAGATGAGGCCGAGGATCGGGCCCGCCAGATGCGCCAGCGTAATTGGTGTTCACCACCACAGGCCCATTGCTGTCTCCGTACGGATCGCGAAGTGGCCGAGACGGGACTAGATTCGTGTCCCAAAGGTCGTAGCCACGCGAGACGACAAGATCGTACCCGAGCAGTTGCTTGCTCGACATGATCTGGGCCACGACATCCCCCTTCGCCCGCTGGAACGCCGCTTCCGCCGCGTATTCGGCCACCGTCTGCTCCTGTTGCATCGAGACACCGGCTCGATTGCGCCGCGCGATGCCCAGGAAGATCACCGCCACGACCGTAATGATCGCGAGCAT
>DATHEW010000604.1:0-5655 GCA_035318425.1 Candidatus Acidiferrum sp.
GAAGAGGGCCATTAGCCACTGATCAATCCACGCAGGTGCCGATCGAAATGTTTCTCCAAAAACTCCAGGTGCAAGTCCGCATTCTTCTCCAGCGCTTCCAGGATGCCATGCTTGAATCTGCGCCCATGCGAATCGGTCCCCAGCGTGAGCACCGACCCAAACGTGACGTGCAGCAACTGACGGCCGATGCGGTCATCGAGATACGCCACCTCGCTCGTCGCGGAAAAAGAATAGGGCTTCAGCACATGGATGTCCGCATGCGTGGCCGAGATGTGATAGCTCTTTCGGTCCGCATCAAAACGTCCGCGGCAATAGGCACAGATCTCCGCGAACAACTCCGGGTTCGTCCGTGCCACCACGCGCAACGCCTCGAGATAACTGGTACCCGCCGTCTTCAAGTGCAGGAGATCGCCGCACACTCGGCCGATGATCGGGTAGATGGAGAATTTATCCGATCCGCTGTGAATGCTGATCTTGTAAGGCCCGCAGAATTTCGCGACCGCCACGTGTTCGGTCAACTGTTGTTCGAACTGTTTGAAGTCGCCCTTGTAGTCGATCCCCTTCTCGAACTCGCCGATGAAACGCGGGGCGAGGCTCACCACATTCGGGACGCGACGGCGTTTCAATTCAAGTCCGACGAACAGATGATCGAGCGGGCTAGTGACGGAATCGGTTTCATCCACGGACACTTCAATCTCGAAGGGACGCCCGACACAGGTTTCTTGAATCGCGCCCGCAACCTTGGCCGTGTGATCGATCGCGCGGGCGTACTTCACCGCCGCGCGCCAGAGTTGCTCGCGAGTGAACCGTAATGACATGGAGCCGACATCGTAGCTGCCGCTCAGATAGCGTTGGTCCCATGAAGGCGAATCCCACACGCCGTCGTTGAATTGCTGCTGCACAGCGCCAGACAATTCCGCCTCGCTCATCTGATCCGCGTCGTTCCCGACGAATGCGCTCGGATCGATCGTGAAAAACGTAAACCCCGCCGCCGCGCTGCGCTTCACGTCTTCGGGCGTCTTGTGATGGTCAGCATCCGCTCCCCACGGCTGATTCCAGCCGAGATGCGCCAGATGTTTCTGCGCCGCCTGCATGACGTCGGCTGGAGTTCGCTGCGTGCGTTCCATCTCGCGGACGGATTGCTGAGCGAAGATCGGCGCGAAGTCTGTCTTGGCGATCGCTGCGACGTGGCCGGGCGTTGCGAGACCGAGCCGATCACCGAAGCCGAACGATTTCTTGAGTCCGAGAACAGTTGGTTTAGGCAAAGTCACGTGCAGCGTTGTGATTTAACTCCGTTGGAATTCATAGAAGAAAAAAGCGGCGAGATCGCCTCGCCGCTCTCGAAAGTCTCGCGCTCAGGATTACTTCATCGCGCCTTCAACCATTTGGCGAAACTCGCCGTCCGCGCTCTTCACCACCTCCGCCGGCCCCGTCATCTTGATGAACACGTTGCCGGTTTCCTTTTCGATGATCGCGCCAAGGAGCGCGTAATCCGGCAATGCCGCTGCGGGCTGGCCCGGCATGCCGCCGGAATAAGTGCCGTGCGTGCTCACGTAAATCACCTTGTGTTTGCCGACTTTCGTTCCCGTGGATTTCTTATCCTTCGCGTCTTTGAACTGCATGAACCAACGATCGATGTTCGCCTGCGTGCCGCCGCCATCACCGGGACCGAAGTGGAAGAAGATCACGTCAGCGCTCTCGGATTGCTTTGGTCCAGGCACGCGCAACTGAGCTTTGCGCATCGTGGACGCGGGCTGAACGGATTCCCATTTCGCAGGACGTTTGAAAGTGAAACCTCCCACCTCAAATGAAGACGAATCCGCGGCGGCGAAACACAGCGCCGGCAACAACAAGGCGACCCAGAGATATTTCATGCGCGCTTCGTACGCCGAACGGCGCAGCGTGTCAACGAACGGTCAGATGGAAGCGAGCGCTCTTACAATGTCCCGATGCCATGAAGGGTTCTTGCGCCCACAGCCGGGTGTGTCACTTGTATCACATGGCGAAACTCACATCTGGCCAAATCAAGGCGGTGCTGCCGTCAGTGAAGGATTGGAAAAAGCAGAAGGCGGAGATCAAGCGCACGTTTGAATTCAAAGACTTTGCCGCCGCGATGCAATTCGTGGACAAGGTCGCGCGAGCTGCCGAGAAAGCGAACCACCATCCCGACATCGACATCCGCTGGAACAAAGTCACGCTCGCGCTCTCCACCCACAGCGAAGGTGGGTTGACGCAAAATGATTTCGATCTCGCGCGCAAGATCGACGCTCTCGTCTGACCCACGCACGCATGCATTCATCGGTCACCGCGCTGTTCGAAACACACTTCGACCGCGCGCCGCGGCATACGGTTCAAGCCCCCGGCCGGCTCGAGTTGCTGGGCAATCACACGGACTACAACGAGGGTCTCGTCATGGCACTCGCGGTGGATCGTCACATCTTCATCGCGGCGTCTCCGCGCAATGATCACAAGGTGCGGCTCGTCGCGAGTTCATTTGTGGAACCAGAAGAATTTGTCGTCACAAGACCCGAGAAGAATCCCAATGCGCCGTGGGCCGATTACGTGAAGGGCGTCCTCGACCAACTGCAACGCCGCGGCGTGCGCATGGGCGGGTTTGATGCAGCGATCGAAGGCACGATTCCGATGGGCGCGGGCATGAGCAGTTCCGCCGCGCTGGAAGTCGCCACTGCATTGATCGTCCGTCAGCTCTATCCGTACCAACTCGCGCCAGATGGAAACGAGAAGCTCGAACTCGCGAAGCTTTGCCAGGCCGCCGAAAACGAATTCGTGGGAGTGAAGTGCGGGCTGCTCGACCAAATGTCCTCGCTCTTCGGCAAGGCCGATCACGCCATTGAAATCGACTTTCAATCCCTCGCGGTGGATTACGCGCCGACGGCGAGCGATATCGCCATCGTCGTCTGCAACTCCGGCGTGAAGCACCAGCTCATCGGCGGGGAATACAACGAGCTGCGCGCGATGTGCGAGTCGGCCGCGAAAAAACTCGGTGCGAAATCACTGCGTGCGATCACAGAAACAGATTTGCGGGCCAGCCGCGATCGGTTGACCGAGCGCGAGTATCAGTGTGCGCACCACATCATCGGAGAAATTGCGCGCGTAGCAGAAGGAGTGAAGGCATTGCGTGCCGGCGAGTTCGAGCAATTTGGTCAGTACATGTTCCAAAGCCACGCCAGCTCGCGCGACGATTTCAAGAACAGCACACGAGAACTCGACTTGCTCGTCGAAATCGCGGGCGAACAACACGGCTGTCTCGGTGCTCGGCTGACGGGCGGTGGTTTCGGAGGCGCCACGATCAATCTCGTGGAGCGCGCGGTAGTGGATGAGTTTTGCCGCTTCATGTCGGCGCAGTATCGCGAGCGCACCGGGATCGAGATGACGCCGCTGGTTTGCCGGAGCGCGGACGGCGCCGATTAGGAAAAAGGCCAAAAACCGTTCGCACCACGGGTCCCAGTTAGAGCGATTAATCTGCACTCCGCGCCATCTCCGGGCCCGGCTGCCGCGCGGTTTCCCGTTCCATTCCAGGCGGACGTCGCAGAACCCAGATCTTTCGCTATTCGGTTGAAGCGACGCTCACCGTGCCGTCGGCGGTGATGGTCCCAACGTGGAAATCAGCATAGAGCACGTTCACACCGCGCCCGGAATTGTGGAAGCGCTCGTAGTCATACATGAGCGTCGCATCACTGATCGGGTTGTTGCTCGTGCGCGGATTGTCGACGGGGCGTCCGTTGTAATGCGCGAACCATTCGTAGCTGGAACCGTTCTGCTCGAAACGCTGCGTCCTGTCCGACGGGCACCGCAGCACGGAGCTTTCCTTCGGCAGGCTATTCGTGTTGTAGCCGAGATGACGCGCCAGCAAATCGGCGATGCGCGGCAACGGCGGATTCGTGCTCGGCATCGACGGCAACTGCTCGGCGATCGGCAGCTTGCCGTCGTTTTCGTCTGAATACATACGCACGGCGATACCAAGCTGCTTCAGGTTGCTCAAGCACGCGACGGTGCGCGCCCGTTCCTTCGATCGCGAGAGCGCCGGGAGGAGTAACGACGCCAGGATGGCGATGATCGCGATCACGACGAGCAACTCGATCAGCGTGAACCCGCGGGCGTGTGAAGAAGGTTTGGAGAATGATTTCATAATAATGTTCAGAGTTGAATTGCTGGACGATTAACGCGGCCTCACCCGCCCGGACCACCGTAGCCGCGCCCTTGCGCGCGCTGCTCGGGCGTGGTGTTGAGGATGCGTTCCCGATTCATTTGGTTCATCTCGGCCGCGCTCGGCATCATGCGCTCGCGGCGTTGTTCGGGCGGGAGCTGGCGCATTTCCTCGCGTTCGGCCTCGGCCTGTTCGATTTTGGCGAGCTCGGACGGCGGCAGCGCCTGCTTCAATTCCGCGTTCAACGCCTCGCGCTCTTTCTGCATCGCGGCGCGGTGTTCCTCAGACAGCATCGGACGGCGATCACCGTCGCGCGGGGCATCGACCACGATGATTCGTGACCCAGATGCCGCGCCACTTCCGGTAGTGACCACCTCCGCCCCCTCGCCACGCACGATCAGATTTGGTCCAGCGGGTCTGCTCTCCAACGCGTAAACCACGGCCCATTTCAGCCCCGCACTCTTCGCCACTTGCGCGACCGCCGATGGAACCGAGCTGTTACGAATGGTGACGTTCGCCTTCGCCGTCGCGCTGTCCTCTGGCACAAGACGCGCCTGTGCGAAACGGTTGAATGCCAAAGCCGTGAAGCTTAGATCGCGTTCCATGAGATTCAGCGACACTCGCTTCGCCTCCGTCTGTTGCGGCTGGCTCATGATCCGAATTTGCCGGACGCCAAATCCGAGCGGGCCGCGAGAGACCAGATTCGTCCAACCGTGCGTGGCCGGGTCCACTTCACCGCGCAGCGACTTCTTCAAAGTGGCGAACGACGAACGCTGCGTATAGAGCGGATACAGCGTGGAAGACCGCGAGCCCACCTGGTCGGCCACCATCCGCAACGCCTGATCGAGTGGCATGTCGCGTACGTTGAGAGTCACCTTTCCCTGAACCTCGCGATGGACGAAGATGTCCTCCCACGTCTGCCAACTCATCTTCCCCACGACGCGACGGACCTCCATGTCGCGCACATCGAGTGTGACGAGATTCCGGTTCGCGCGAACCGCCGCCGAGCCGAACCACAATCCCGCTGCGACCACCACGCACCCGAGCACCGCGATGATTCTCTTGTTCATGCGCCCACTTTGCCTCGCGGTCGATTAAGCGATCATTAAGACCGCCGTGTTCGCGTGGATAAATTTGAGGAAAAATGTTCAGCTCCTTAATCTCCGCTTAATTCAGCGTCGCTACACTGATCCGAATACGCGCGTGCGTGAGCGAGAGTCTCCGCAGTGGCGTGATGTGAAATGAGAATCCTCGTGGTCGAAGATGAGCCGCGTCTGCTGCACAACCTCGCGAAAGCGTTGCGCGAGGAAGACTACGCCGTGGACACGGCGGACGAGGGCCAGGAGGGATTGTTCAAAGCATCGAGCAACAACTACGACGCCATCGTCCTCGATGTCATGCTGCCCGGCCTCGACGGCTGGGAAATTCTCGCGCGCTTGCGCAAAATGAAGAACACACCAGTGCTGCTGCTGACCGCGCGCGACGCG
>DATHEW010000605.1:0-4252 GCA_035318425.1 Candidatus Acidiferrum sp.
GGGTCTCGTTCTCGCGCTCAAGGCCTTGAAAGCGCGCTGGCTCGTGTGGTTGATGCTGGTGCTCGGTTTCGCCGTGCCGATGTTGTTCCTTTGGCTCGGGCAATCGCGGGGCCCTTGACCCCAATGGGGTGCCAGTCTCACCGATGCATGGCATTCAATCGTCGTGGCGCGGACGCGAGTCGCGTCTCAACCGCGCGGTGTCTCCGTCGTCGTGACGAAGGCGCTGGCGCGTTCTTGTTCAATCGGCCGAACCTCGAAAAACAAGCCGCAACGCATCGTTGGATTTCCGGCAATGATCTTCGCAGCCTCGTCCAAAGTGTCGGCCACGATAAACCAATAGCCGCCGACCACTTCCTTGGACTCACCGTAGGGACCATCTGTGAGGACACCCTTTTTTGAAACGGTTCTTCCCTGGTTCGCCAGTCGCTGGCCGGGCTTCATCTTCCCTTGATCCACAAGTTCGCCGATCCAGATATAGAAGTCGTCGATTGCTTTTTGGATTTCTTCTGGCGACGCGCTTTTGTCCCATTGGCCGCGGGAAATCACAAGGTACTCAGGGCGTGCGTTTGGATTGTTCATCGCTTGTTGGTGTTTATCTGCAACGAGTCCCGTTCACGCCAGCATGTGACAAAACATCGCGTCGCGGAGCTTGGGTTCAAACCACGTGCTCTTCGGCGGCATGATGCCGCCGGCGTCGGCGATGGTCATGAGGTCTTCGATGCTGGTCGGGAACATGGAGATGGCACAGGCGCCGTCGCCACTCTTCACCAGTTTCTCCAACTCGGCTGTGCCACGAATGCCGCCGACGAAATTCACGCGCTTGCTCGTGCGCGGATCGTCGATGCCGAAGATCGGCGCTAGCACGAACTTTTGCAGCAGCGTGACGTCGAGCTTCTCGATCGGATCTTTCGTTGCCGCGAATTGCGGACGGAAATGCAGCGAGTGCCACGCGCCCTCGATGAACAGTGACACCTCGTGCTTCCGCGTCGGCTTCGCGATGCCGCTTTGCGTCTTAATGATGAATACCGGATCGAGCTTCTCGAATAACTGCGCGGGCGTAAGGTTGTTCAAATCCTGCAACACGCGGTTGTAGGGAAGGATTTGCATCTGATTGTGCGGGAAAATGACGGTAAGAAACTGCGCGCTCTGGCCCGCGCCGTTGCGCGACTGAAACACCCGCGCCGCCGCCGCGCTGCGATGATGCCCATCCGCAATGTAGAGCGCCGGGATCTTCGAGAACTCGCGCTCGATCACTGTGATGCTCGGTTCATCCGCGATGTTCCACGCGCTGTGACGCACGCCGTCGGCCGCGGTGAAATCGATCTCGGGATAACCCTCGATCTTCCGATTGATGAAGGCGTCGATCGCCACGCTGGCGCGATAGGTGAGGAATACTGGACCAGTTTGCGAGTTCAGCGTTTCGATGTGCTTCACCCGGTCGTCTTCTTTGTCGATGCGCGTCAACTCGTGCTTCTTGATCGTGCCATCGAGATATTCCCGGCAACTCGCGGCCGCAACGAGACCGACCTGCGTGTGCGCGCCCATGACCTGCCGGTAAAGATAGAAGTAAGGCCGCGCGTCCTGCTTCAACGCGCCTTGTGCGGTGAGTTTTTGAAAATTCTCGCGGCCCTTCGCGTAAACCTCAGCCGAATACAAATCGGTGCCGGGCGGCAGATCGATCTCCGGATTGCTCACGTGCAGGAAGCTGAGCGGATTATTAGCCGCCAGCGCGCGCGCCTCCTCCGAGGACATCACGTCGTAAGGCAGTTCGCAGATCTGTGAGGCCAGCTCAGGCCGGGGCCGCAGCGCGGCAAATGGTTTCAACGTTGCCATAATCGAAGCGGCGGAAAATAGAATTGCTCCCGCCCGAACGCACGCATTTTGTGGGTGGCCCACGCGCCGGGTGTGGACTGCGGCGGCAAGTCCGACGCGACGCCGCTTTCAGATACCGTGGAATCATCGAAAGTTCGGAGGTTCTCACCGATGCCAAAGCGCTGCGCTCTGCCAGCGCAGTCCAAAATGCGCAACCTCATTCAGCGCGTGCCGACGTGCGCCCCTTCCGATTGCTTCCTCGCGAATCTTGAGCTTCTGTTCCGCGTGGCCGTCCGGCAGAATGAACCCTGCCGGTTGTTCGGCGAACGGGAGAGGGATTATGTCCAAGAGATACTTCAAGCTGCTGAGTTTTGCCTCGCTGTTGTTCGCGCTCGGCGTGTTCGGGGGTTTTCAAGCAGAGGCCAAAGAGGTCGTGCTGTTTGGATTCACGAACTCTTGGCGATACAACCAAACGACCTCTTACGATGGAACGAACTGGACCGCGCCGTCGTTTGATGATTCCGCACTCCCGAGCGGCCAAGGCGTGCTCGCGATGGAAGACGCGGGGAATCCCACCGTCGTCGCGGTCACCAACACGGCGCTGACGATTGGGCGGCGTACTTATTATTTCCGCACCCGCTTTGACTTCAATGACCGCCTCGAGGGCGTCAGCCTGACGTTCTCGAACATCGTCGATGACGGTGTGGTGTTTTATCTCAATGGTGTCGAAGTGCGGCGACTCTACGTGACCAATGGCGTGCCCATCACTTACTCGAGCTTCTGTACCAATCATGAAGCTGCGGTCGAGCGCTTCACCTTGAGCGGGCCTATTGTTGAAACGAATCTCGTGCAAGGCGAGAACGTCCTGGCGGTGGAAGTGCATCAGACGAGTTCCGGCAGCACCGACATCGTGTTCGGCCTGGCTTTGAGCGCGACCTCGACGTTGACGCCGCCACCGTTGAACTTGCCGCTGACGCTGCCCACGTACGGTTACACCACGGTGAATGCTTTTCCCGGGTTGAGCTTCGGCTCGCCGCTCTGCATCCGGTCGGCGCCTGGCGAGACGAACCGCCTCTTCGTGCTCGGCAAAGGCGGGCAAATGTACACCATCACGAATCTGGCGAACCCGACGAACGTCACCACGGTCATGAGCCTGGCGGGGCGTGTTTTCACCGGCAGCGAGTCGGGCTTGATCGGGCTCGCCTTCCACCCTGGTTTCGCCACGAATCGCTACTTCTATTTGTTCTATTCGGTCACGACAAATTCCTCTCAAGGCAATGGCGTTCTGCACCAGCGTGTGTCGCGGTTTCAGATGACCGAGACGAACGCGAACGTGGCGCTGCAAAACTCCGAGTTGTTGATGTTCAATCAGCGTGACCCGGCGGGAAATCATAATGGCGGCGACCTGCACTTCGGTCCCGATGGTTATCTTTATATCTCACTTGGCGACGGCGGCGTGCAGCAGGATGGCGATCGCAACAGCCAGCTCATCACGTCGAATTATTTTTCCGCCGTGATGCGTATCGACGTGGATAAATTGCCAGGCAACCTGCTGCCCAATCCGCATCCGGCGAACTCGACGAATTACTTCGTGCCGGCCGACAATCCGTTCATCGGGCTTACCAGTTTCGACGGACGGTCGATTAACCCGACGAATATCCGCACGGAGTTCTGGGCGATTGGATTTCGTAATCCATGGCGCCTGTCCTTCGATCCGGTGAACAATTTTCTCTATTGCGGCGACGTGGGCCAGGGCACGTGGGAGGAGATCGACGTGTTGACCCAGGGCGGCAATTACGGCTGGGCTTATCTCGAAGGAAATCATCCTGGATTTCGTGCCACGAACACCGTCGTTGGACCGCTGATCCCGCCGATCGCGGAATATCATCATGGCGGTGGACCTGACCAGGGAGACTCCGTCACAGGCGGCGTAGTCTATCGCGGCAATCGTTTACCCGACTTGCACGGATGGTATGTGTTCGCCGATTACGTGAGCGGGAACGTGTGGCGGTTGTTTCATGACGGCACGAACACCACTCCATTTCAGCGCATTACCACGCGAGCGAACGTGGCGGGTTTCGGCATCGACCCATCCAATGGCGACGTGCTACTGGCCTCTCTCGGTGGAACGATCTACCGGCTCATCTATGACACGAACACACTTCAAGGCATACCCATTCCGCCGACGCTGACCGGCACGGGCGCCTTCACAAACCTGACGTCGCTCACGAATCAAACCCAACCGCTCGCAGTTAGCACCGGGTTGCACGCTTACGACGTCAATGTCCCGCTCTGGTCCGACAACGCCCAGAAGGCACGCTGGCTTCTCGGCGGGACGAATTTGCAAATGACTTTCAACAGCGATGCGAATTGGTCATTTCCCGAAGGCATGGCCTGGGTGAAGCACTTCGACATCGAGCTGACCAATGGCGTGCCGTCA
>DATHEW010000606.1:0-4719 GCA_035318425.1 Candidatus Acidiferrum sp.
TGCGCGAAAAAGACCGATGAGAAAGTGCGTGTATGGGTGGAAGACAATGGCATCGGTATCCCGCCCGAGCAGCGCGAAAAAATATTCGGCCTCTTCCAGCGGTTGCACGGCCCTGAGTACGCAGGTACCGGCGTCGGGTTGGCGATCGTGAAACGAGCCACCGAGCGCATGGGCGGGAAAGTCGGCTTCGAGAGTGAAGTAGGGAAAGGGAGCCGGTTTTGGGTGGAGTTGGCCGGTGATTGAGTCGCGGAGCGGCCGTTGGCGGTAGCCTGGCTTTCAAGTCGCCGTTCGCATTTCCAACCCTTCGTTCGCCGCGAATTGATGCCTGAAAATCCCTCGCCGCATGCGTCGCTCGCGAAGCGATCCGTAACCTGCGATGACCGTGGGATGAATTCCACGGCTACCGTCATTTCATCGATCCGCGATGCGATGAGCTACGTGGTTGCCCGGGGTTGATCCTTCCGCCCTGGCAAATGAGCTTGCTCGTCTTGCCGCTCGCCCGTAAGTCACGGCGCGGGATGCGGAAGTATCTGCACGTCTTCAACATTGGGATTCAGAACCAGCTCGTGTATCGCGTGAACTTTTTGTTCCGCGCCTGCTTCGGGCTGTTGCCGCTCATGGCTATGATCTCGGTGTGGCGCACGATCTACGCCGGGCAGGAAAAGGACATCGGTGGTTACACCTTGGCGCAGATGATTTCGTATTACCTCGTCGTCACGCTGGTGGACATGCTCACCGCGGTGAATGAGGACGATTGGCAAATCGCGGCGGACATCCGCGAGGGAGGGATCAGCCAGTTCCTCGTGAAGCCGATCGACTACATGAAATATCGACTCTGTTTGTTTCTGGCCGGACGCGCGATCTACACCGCGGTGGCGCTGGTGCCAGTGGCGTTGTTCATCTTCTTTCAACGTAAATACTTCGTCGTGCCGAGCGATCTCGCGACGTGGGGATGGTTCGCACTGTCGATTGTCATGACGGCCCTGCTGCAATTTTTTCTGTCGTACGCGATGGCGTTGCTGGCGTTCTGGGTACTTGAGGTTTCAACCTTCATCTTCATCCTGTTCGCGTTCGAGTACATCGCGGGCGGGCATCTGTTCCCGCTGGATATTCTGCCGCCGACACTCGCGCACGTGCTGAATTTCACGCCCTTCCCGTATCAGCTTTATTTCCCGGTGAGCATCTACGTGGGGCGCACGACGGGCGCGGCGCTTTATCAGGGGATGATGATTCAATTCATCTGGGTGCTGCTCGCGTACGGTTTCGCGCGTTTCATGTGGTCGCGAGGGATTCGCAAATACTCAGCGGTCGGGGGATAAGATGAGCCACGAAGACACCAAGGCACGAAGAGCAGACGAGACAAAACCCACCTTCGCGTCTTCGTGCCTTCGTGGTTCAGTAAGGCGCTATCTGTCGATCTACGGCGCTATGTGGAAGAACTCCGTCGTGCGCGAGATGGGTTTCAAGGCGAACTTCCTGCTTTGGATTCTGGTCGAGGGCCTCTGGTTCGCTCTGCAACTTTGTTTCTTCACCGTGATCTATTCGCACACCGAGCACATAGCGGATTGGACGAAGTGGCAGGTGGTGTTGCTGATCGGGACGAGTCATCTCGTGCAGCAACTTTTTCAGGCATTTTTTCTCGTGAACATCACGCAGCTCTCGGAGTTGATCCGCACCGGCAAGCTCGACTTCATGTTGCTGCTGCCGGTCAACACGCGGTTCATCGTGTCGCTGCGGCAGGTGGACCTGGGCGGATTCGTCAACGCCGGCATGGCTGCCTGCGTGATCGGTTACGCGCTGCACCGGCTCAGCATTGCGCCGACCGCCGTGCAACTGCTCTGCTTCGCGCTGCTCGTTGTCGCAGGCGCCTTGATGCATTATTCGCTCATGCTGCTGCTCGCCAGCGTCAGCTTCTGGACCGTCCGCGCGCAGGGAATCGTGTGGGGCTACTACAGTCTGTTCAACATCGCGCGTCTCCCGGATGCGGCGTTCCGAGGTTTCTTCAAAGTGTTCTTCACCTTCGCCGTGCCGATCCTGCTTGTGGCGAATGTTCCCGCGCGCTTGCTCGCGCAAACGCTCGCCACACCGGGACGCATGTTGCTCGTGCTCGTGATGTGCGTGACGTGTTTCATCGTCTCAGAACTGGGCTGGCGTTTCGCGTTGAAGCATTACACGAGCGCCAGCTCTTAAATAAAAACCATGAAGGGATTCTCGATTGCTCTCGTTGCCTTGGCGTTGTGCGTCACGGGTTGTTCGACGTTCAACTACGAATGGCGTCGTGAAGCACGCCAGCCGACGCCGGCCAATGACATCACGGGTCGCTGGGAAGGAACCTGGCTCAGCGACGCGAACGCGCACAACGGCGCGCTGCGTTGCCTGATCACGCGCCAGACCAACGGCGTTCTCCAGGCCCGCTACCGCGCGACGTATCAACGCTGGTTGAAGTTCGGCTATACGGCGGCGCTCGTGGCGCGACCCGGAACAAATCAATTCGATTTCGATGGCTCGGCTGACCTCGGAAAACTGGCGGGCGGTGTTTACAGGTACTCAGGCCACGCCACACCCACCAATTTTTTCTCCACGTACCAATCGAAGTATGACCACGGCGTGTTCAGGATGGTGCGGCCGTAGGAGTAGTTTTGTGCAAGGCAAAGCAGGTGCCGCAGGGTTGGGAAGAGGAGTAAGAATAGGTTGAAGGTCAGGATTACGAGTGGGCTGCGTTCCCCCGTCCAATCGTGATCCTCATCATATTCGTAATCCTACTCTTCCTTTCTAGACGCGGTTTGGCGCGTCATGGAGTTGGATCAACAGTCCAGCGGTTGCTCGCACCGCATTTCGTGATAAACTCGGCGCTTTGGCAGACCGATATAGATCACGCGGATGAGAGTTGCCCTGTTTCCTTACCGAACGCTCGCAGTATTGCTATTGCTGGTGTCCTTTTGCCTTTGCCGCGCGGTCACATTCATCCCAGCCGGTGCCACGTGGCGTTTTCTCGATGACGGCTCCAATCAGAGCAACGCGTGGCGGTTCATCGAGTACGAAGATGACGGCTGGAGCATCGGCCCAGCGCAATTCGGCTATGGCGATGGCGATGAAGCCACGGAAGTGAGCTTCGGCACGAATAGCGCGACGAAGTTCATTACCACGTATTTTCGCCGTCTGTTCACGGTCACCGACTCGAATGCGGTGACGAATCTGGTTTTGCGATTGCTGCGAGACGATGGCGCCATCGTTTACCTGAACGGAGTGGAAGTCTTCCGCAGCAACCTGCCGACGAATGCCGTCACTTATACGACGCGCGCGGAGGACAGCATCGGCGGCAGCGATGAAGATGAGTTCATCAGCACGAACCTGAACCACACGCTGCTGGTGAACGGGCCGAATCTCATCGCGGTGGAAGTGCATCAGGACAGCCAGTCCAGCTCTGACCTGAGCTTTGATTTGGAATTGACCGATGGGCGCAGCGACTCGCCGGTCGTCACGATTACGTCACCGGCAAACAATGCGGCGATCGCTTCGCCGGGTGACATCACGCTTTCTATTGCAGCGAGTGATCCGAATGGCAGCGTGACGAACGTGCAGGTGTTTTCGGGAAACAATTTGATCGGCGAGAGCAGCACGCCGCAGTTCATGATAGTGTGGAGCAATGTCTTGTCCGGCACGCACATGCTCACGGCGCTGGCTCGCGACGACGACGGACTGGTCACGCTTTCGCCAGCGGTGAAAATCACGGTCGGTTATGGCTGGGTCAATCTGACGCTCGTACCACTGGGCGCGGAGTGGCGTTATCTCGATAACGGTTCCGATCAGAACACGGCGTGGCGCGCGCTTGATTTCGATGACACGGGCTGGATCTCGGGCCCGGCGAAGCTTGGCTACGGCGATAGCGAAGTGGTCACGATCGTGAGCTTCGGTTCTTTTTCCACGAACAAGTACGCCACGACTTATTTTCGCAGACCCTTCACGGTTTCGAATCCCGCGGCAGTTTCAGATCTCGTGCTCCGGCTCCAACGCGACGATGGCGCGATCGTTTACCTGAACAGCAACGAAGTTTTCCGGAGCAACATGCCGACGGGCGCGGTGACCTACACGACGTTCGCTTCCTCATCGTTGAGCGCGCCGGATGAAGATGCGTTCGTCCGCTCGGTGTTGAACAAGAACGCGTTGACTGAAGGCACGAACATTTTGGCGGTTGAGCTGCACCAGGCGAATCGGACCAGCGGCGATCTCGGGTTGGATCTCGAATTGCTGGGCAGCGACTTCCCGCGTGTGCTGCGAGGTCCATGGCTGCAAAGCCCGACCATCACGAACATTTTGGTGAAGTGGCGCACCGACGCATCGGTGTCTGGCGTAGTGCGCTTCGGACTTTCGCCATCGAATTTGCCGTTCACCGCCAGCGCTGCTGCGGCCACCGACCATCGCATCGAACTCACAAATCTGGCGAGCGCCACGAAGTATTACTACAGCATCGGCACAGCAGCGGGCGCGGTGCTCGGTGGAGCGGATTATTACTTCGTCACGCCGCCGCTGCCCGGCACGAGGAAGCGGACTCGGTTCTGGGCGCTTGGTGATTGCGGCACGGCCAACGCCGATCAATTCAATGTTCGCGACGCGGCTTACCGCGCGCTTGGAACCAACGAACTGGATCTGGTGCTCTTGCTGGGAGATAACGCGTACAACAGCGGCACCGATTCGGAATATCAGCGCGCGATCTTCGAT
>DATHEW010000607.1:0-4743 GCA_035318425.1 Candidatus Acidiferrum sp.
CCGCCACGTTCGCGAGCGGCTGGGAAAGCCAATCGCGCAGACAACGCGCGCCCATCGGCGTGACCGTGCGATGCAGCGCGCCATATAGAGTGGAGTTTCTGGGCGCGTCCTTGTGCATCGGATCGAGCACCTCCAGATGGCGCAGCGTGGTGGAATCGAGTTTCAGGAACTGCGTCGTCTCGTAGAACGAGCACGACGTCAGGTGTGTCAGGTCGCGCCGCAAGTGCTGGGACAAATAGTGCAGCACGGCTCCCGCAGCGCCAATCGCGGCTCCGCGATTCTTCAGTCCGAATCCATCCAGCGACGCCACCTTGAAGTGCTCCCGTACGGTGAACAGCGCGGTTTCGGGCGCGAACACCCAATCGTCATACGCCTGGAGAATGCTGAAGCGCGGACGAATGAGCGCGTGCAACTCGGACGCGTCGGCGGGCAAAACGATCTCAGCAGGGTTCAGCCGTTCGAGCTCCGTGAGCAACGAGTCTTCATCGTCGCATTCCGTCGTCTTGAAATTCCCCGTCGTCAGATCAACCAGCGCGAGGCCAAACACCTTTCCGTTTTTCGCGACGGCGGCAAGGTAGTTGTTGCGGTCCGCGTTGAGCATTCGCTCGTCGAAGTGTGTTCCCGGGGAAAGAATTTGCGTGACGTCACGCTTCACGAGCTGGCCGGGCCGCGCTTCTTCGAGCTGTTCGCAGATGGCGACTTTGCGCCCGGCTCTAAGCAGGCGGCTGACGTAAGCGTTGGCGGCATGGAACGGAATGCCACACATCGGGACCACGCCGCGCTTCGTGAGAGTGACGTTCAGGATCTGCGCGCAGATTTGCGCATCCTCGAAAAACATTTCGTAGAAATCACCGAGGCGGAAGAGCAGCAACGCGTCCTTCGGCAGTTCGCCTTTGATGCGGCGATACTGCGCCATCATGGGAGTGAGCTGCGCTTCGGACATTGCGCGCGAGGATGTAGCGCGAAGCGGGGCGCAGCAAAAGGAAACAGTTCAATCTTAGCCGGAACGATTCAGTTCAACCGCAGATGAACGACGATGGACGACGACGAAGACGCCCAGGGCGCAAAGGAATCTCCCGCCTTGTTCCCATCGTCGTGGATGGTTGTCCATCTGCGGTTCAGACTTTTTACAGAAGCAAACGAAGGGAACGGAGATGGGACTCGGTTTTGGTTCATCGGACAAGTGGGGGATCGTTCCTTTCAGCTCCGGTCCCTCTGTTTCCTCCTGTTCCAACTGCATTTGTTCCGGCTTACCGGCTTGCGCCTTCGCGTGGACCGTTGTGCCTCACGCCATTCTTGCGACTGGCCGCGGCGGCTTTCTCTGGTTTCGTTTTCGACTGGCGTGCGCCGCAGATGCGTTGGAACTGCTCCTGAAGCTGATCAAGTTCTTCATCACTCATCTCTTCGAGGTCCACGAGTTTGTTGCGCGCGCCTTTGATCGCGCGGATCAGTTCATCGAGTTTCAGATGCATCGCACGAGTGTCGCGGTTCTGCGTGTTCTGGATGAGGAAGACCATGAGGAACGTCACGATGGTTGTGCCGGTGTTGATCACGAGCTGCCACGTGTTCGAGTAATGGAATAACGGCCCGGTGCAAGCCCAGACCAGAATGGCCAGGCACGCCGCGATAAAGACCCACGGAGCGCCAAGGATTTGCGACGCTCTATGTGCGAACCGGCGGAACCGCTCGCGCATCGTTACTTCAGCCGCTGACTCTTCCCTATTCATAAACCCCTCGCTTGTTGCGCCAACCTACTCTCGTGCGAACTCAATTCAAACGCGCCGCCGCCGCAGGTCGGATTCCCCGCGGAACACAGCCCGGCAAGCGCCTCTCAGGTTGGTCGTCGCATGAAATTGCGCTCATTCAAGCACGCGCAGTTGACTTGGACGCGCGGCTCTCTACGCTGTCGCCTCGATGCAGCCCTCGCGTCGAAGTTCTCTGCTTTTGATTTTTGTTCCGTTGCTGTGCGCCCTCATCACGTCGATGCACGGCGCCTCGCTCCAGGTGTTCGCCGTGGTTTACGGGCAAGTCACGAATGATATCGCATTGATCCAGACGAGCTTCGACAGTTCTTCCGCACAAAAGCAAAAGCTCGCGCGGTTGGTCGCGTCGCGGAACGGCATTCTTGATCCTGCGGCGAGTGATGAGCAGGTGCTCGCAAAACTCGTCGCGGTGCTTGCTCCCGAGAACGATTACGACGCGCTGCTTGATGAAGTGGCCATCAACGCCCGCGCTGCACTGCTTGGCCGGTATGCGACGGTGAGTGAACGCCTCGAGTTGCTCCCGCCGTCTCCCCGCACCGTTCACGCGCGCAATCGTTTTCAAGATCTCAGTGCTGATCTGAACGCGCTGAACAACGCGCAACACGCCGCCGGAATCTCCGCGCAGTTGGCGCCATTCGGCCGTTCGCTGGATGCCACAGACCAGTTGATTGCACGCGCGATCATCATGCCGCGCCCGAAAGTTCACGCCAACGGCGTCCGCGCCACGGTGAACGAACGGCGATTTTCCAGCGCGGGTGCGGACGGTCATTCACCCAACCTCCTGGACATTACGGCGCCGACGCCTTTTTACCGCGAGTTGTCATGTCGCGTCGTCGATCGCGAACGCGTGATCATGTTCACGATTCCTGTGCTGACTGAACAGGCGCGGTACGAAATTGGGCAGGGGCTCGCTGCGTTTTCTCTCACCGAGGACGTGTTCGAACCGGGCGCGGAGGCGGTGAGCGCCACGAGCGGAACGTTTTGGGTGCAGACGGTGAAGGATGAAGTTTACGGCACTTTTTCGTGCGCTGGTCCGGGTCTTGACGTGAAAGACGGACGGTTTCGGATCAAGCTCCCGCGGGAATTACGCGAGTAAGTGTGATTGGCGTTGCGAAAGTCCGCGCGTCTCTCCAACACTAGCGCGTTCCCAGAAAAGCGCGGTGATGGTAGTTCTTTGTTTAATTTTGGCTGCTGCATAGCGAAACCGGAGAGGGCAACGGCGGGACGAGCACGGCAGCCATTTAGTAAGTCTCGTCCCCTTCTGATCCGTCGCGGGCGACGGCGGTATGTCCTCATCGCCCAATATTCAGTGTGTGCATTCGGTAGGGCGCGCTGTCGTCAGCGCGCCCGGGACGAACCTAAGCGGTCACTGCCACTACTCAGCCGGCGGCGTTCTCTTTTGTGGCGCTGGCGCAGCCGGAGCAGGCGCAGTTCGCGGTGCTTGCTCCAGCGCTTCTCTTAGCTTCTTCTGCGCTTGCACGGCGTCATTCCCCACGGCATTCGGTTTCTCATCAAGAGCGCGCGCCGGAGCGGGCGGAGCCACGATTGACGCCGGGGCTGTCATCGCAGGCGTGTTGAGCGCTTGTTTCGGTGCGGCGAGGAACTCCACGAGGTCTCGAAGATCGTGCTTGCTCAATACCTGGCGCAATTCCTCCGGCATGCCAGACAAGCCGCGCTCTCGCCTTTTGATATCACTGATGCGCATGCGCACGATGCCGTCCTCGCCGGAATTGATCTCCAGAGTGTCCTTCGTCTCACTCTTAATAATCCCGGCGTAGGTAGTTCCGTTCTTCAACGTCACGATCACGTTTTCGAATCCCGGGGCGATGTGCTTGTTGGGAAACGTAATCGACTCGAGGAGATATTCGCGGTTCTTTGTTGCGCCGATTAATGTGACGTCTGGGGCTACTTCGCCGCCTTCGCCCTGGTATTTGTGACACCGCACGCACGAGGCCTCGGGGCGCTCGAAGAAGATTCGTCGCCCTTCCTCCGCATTGCCGCCGAAGAGACATTCGCGATAAGAGCGCAGGTCGTCGTTAGCCGGGCGTGAGCGCTCGAAACGTTCCAGGGAACTCTTCACCAACATGTTCGTTTTCTTCGCCGCGGCATCGAGAACATCAAGCTGCAGCTCGGGCGCAACAGCTCTCGCCACCAGTTTGTTCGCCCACTCTGCGAGGATCGCGTCCGATGCGGGAAGATTCATCGAGCCCAGGGTTGCAAAAGCATTCTGCTTCTCGGCAGTCGTGCCGGCGCTCAAGACTTTGCTGAGCTGCGCGAGCGCTTCGTCAGGATCAAGCTGCGCATGGATAGTGGTTGCGGCTTTGCGAACCTGTTCGTTCTCGTCGGTGAGCGCCACGTTGACCGCTTCCGCGAGGCGCGCGTCGTTTTGATTCGCCAGCGACCGCAAAGCCTCCACGCGCACATTCGAGGGAGCGCTCTTGTCCTTCACCACATCGAGAGCATCAAAACCCTCGGCTGTGATGTTCAACACACCCGCGGCCTTCGTCGCAGCGAGCTTGATCGGGTTCGATTTACTTTTCTGCAACTCGCCGAGGAATGGCTGCAATGCGTCGGCCGCAACCGTTGCATCGCGTTTGGGCAGGGGACGCCACAGTCCCGTGATGCGATCACGCCCCGAAGGTTTCTCCCAATCTGCCAGCAACGCAATCGCCTCGGCGCGAGCTTTCTCAGGAGCCGTGGTCGCCGCGGCGAACGTGGCGAGCGCCAGCGCGCTATTGGAATCGCCGACGCGAGAATTTGCATTCAATACGCGCCGCAATACCGCATCGCGAGGGCCGGGGTGATCCACGTCGCCAACAGGGAACGCGAGAATCTTGTCCGGCTCATCGATCAAGTACGCGAGGTCCGGCAGAGCATCGACGATGGGAATGTCGTTAATCGCGCGCGCCGCCTCTGCGACGATGACCGGGTTCGCGTCCTGCAAAAAATTCGCCACCGAAGAAGACTCGATGTGCCGCAA
>DATHEW010000608.1:0-4751 GCA_035318425.1 Candidatus Acidiferrum sp.
GCAAGGTTGGTGATCACCGCAGGGTTTCCGCTGGTTGCGGTCACGATCAATGTTTGACTTCCTCCCTCGCCGGCGCCGATACCGCTCAGGAGCATGGCCTGTTCGCCAGAGTCTTCGAGGATTGAGGCTGGATTGGAAACGGCTTCCAGAGTGGGCGCGAAGTTTGTGTGATCGTCTCCGTATTGGAAGTCGGAAAAAATAGCCTTTTGCCCGGATAAACCACCGCGCAGACGCAACAGGATCTGGTCGCAATCCCAGGCGCCGACGTTGGTTCTCAGCAAACTAGAGCTGTACCAGACTCCATCAAATCTAAAATCCACCGTCCCGTCGGGCGCCTTTCCGACATACAATGTGTGCGCCTCGCCCGCCGTTCTCGTGTCCTTTCCGATCGCAAAAGGCACTTCCTCGACCGCTGGAGTCCCGTAGCGTGTATAACCAAATCCATCCCAAAAAAATAGTGAACCAGCTTGAACGATGGGCTTCGACGCGAGGTTCGTATCAACGATGTAGATATCTACGTTTTTGCTGTTGGCTGCACCTGGATCAACATACGACCATTGAATCCACGGTCTGCTTCCCGCGTTGATGAATGACCCGGCAGGACTCGTCGGTGTGATTGCAGGCAGAGTTAGGATTGCATCCGCGGATCCTCGAATCAGTTCCACGGTCCCATCGGGCTTGTTGATGGTGTATGCGCCAGTACCGCTTATTGTGAATGTCTGCTCTTTCCAACGGACTTTCGTCGTTGCAACCGAAATCGTATTATTGGTTTTGGCAGCGTCAGTGATGTTCGTGGCGGTCACCGTGCGGCTGCCCGAGGTGTTCAAAGTCACATTAAAAGATCCCGTCCCGGTGACCAATGCGGCATTCGCAGGCACCACAGCATTGGTGTCGTTCGAGGTAATGCCGACGACGTCCGTTGAACTGACTGCGTTCCAATTGGTGTCCACCGAGTTCACGGTCACGATGAAAGCCAAGCCCGCAGTCCCAACTGTCGAAGCACCCGTTTTGCCGCTGACACTGCCCGGCGACGCGGTTTCGCCCGGCATCAACAACTGCAACTTCGTGAATGCTCCCGCGTTCACGGTCGTGGCCGGGCTCGAGTTGGAAGTCTTGGTTACATCAGTGACATTCGTAGCCGTCACCGTTCGGCTGCCTGCCGTCTTTAGAGTCACAGTGAAAGTCTTTGTCCCGGCGACTAACGCCGCGTTGACGACGGTAGGCATATTCGGGTCGGTCGAAGTGATGCTGATGGTGTTGGTTGAGGTCACACGGTTCCAGTTCGCATCCACTGCATTCACGGTCACCGTGAACGCGGTGCCTGCTGTGCGATCCGTGGGAGTGCCAGTCTTGCCCGTGGCGGTACCCGCGGCCGCAGTTTCACCCGGCATCAATAGCTGCAACTTCGCGAACGCGCCGACCGACACCGTGAACGAGCTACTGTTTCCGACGGTCAAAATGTCACCGCTCGTCCGGGTCGCCGTCAAACTCACGGCTGCTTCCGCCTTGGTGTAGGTGACGCCGGTGATCGCCACTGAATTGGTTCCTGCGCTGATCGTTCCCGTGACCGTTCCGCCCAGTGTACCGGAGCCGGTATTGATGCTTAGACTTACCGCCGTATCGGCAGTGACGGTCGAAGGCGTTCCGCCCGCGTCCTGCGCCTGCACCACCACACTGAATGCCGTCCCGGCGATGGGAGACGTACCGCTATTGACCGACGTAATGGCCAATTTCGTAGCAGCGGCGTGCGCGATCCCGACGGGGAACGCTGCTGTCAAAGCGATCACCGCCGCGACGAAGCTCATCACGCCATGCCACAAAGAACCGGTAATGAAATGCGGATTTCTCCTCAGGCAGGTTTTCCGAAGGTAGTTAAAGCCTGAACTCATTCTCAAAGCCCGAATCGGTAGAATGCGGACGCTCCTTAGCGAAAGTTTCGTTTCGCACGAGCGGTCAAGGATCGGGACGACTCAATTGCACGGTGATCTCGCGATCAGCAAAAGAGGCGACTGGCCAGGGAAAGGATCAGGGAGAAACCGCGTTCGCCTGCGGCAGGACGAAGCAGTAGGCGTCGTAGCGAATCTCGCTCCACGCGAACTCAGGAACAGGATGGTCGGGGAAGAGCGGACGGTTCACCGCGGTAAACTTCACCCGCACGCGAATCGCCGAGCGGCCTTGGGTCAACTCGCGAGCAATGAGGAATTCGTCGTCGCGAAAACGACGATTGGATGTCTGCACGTTGTGCTGTGTCTCGCCGAGTTCACCCTTCGGGTCGGAATAGACGCATGTGTTCGCTCCGGCGAGATACCAAACACCCGCGGGCTTCCAGTCGGCTTCCGTCAACGATGCTTTGCTCGCATCGGCCACGAACACTTCCGCGCGCTGATTCGGAAATGCGTAATCGAGCTTGCGACGGAGCATCACGCCCAAATTGTTCGGCTCCAGCTTTAACGTGAACTCGGATGTGCCGCGCGTCTTGCGTCCGGTATCCGAATGCGGCGGGTAAACAACGATCTCGTTCGCGCCGCCGACTTCGATGAGCTTCGCATCGTCAATCGCGCGCACAGCCCCCGCGAATTTCGTGACGTTGCCCGCCGTGAGGATGATTTGAGTGCGGCTGTCCCGCGTACCTTCGACACGATGCTCCGGCTTCGGCAGTTCCTTCTGCGTCGTGCTCAGCCAGACTTGCTCGATGTGATGAGTCGCGTGGCGCGGCTGAATGCGCAGTTTCTGGCGTCCCGCGTTCGTGAACGTGACGGTTTGTGGCGCGCCCTGCGGCAACGCGCTCGACCAGGCGATTGTCTTCGCGGGAAAGCGATCCAGCCAATTGCCGAAACCTTTCTCGTGATTGTGACCCGCGCCTCGTCTCGCGGTTCCGATGTCGCTGTTGAACTGAAACCAACTCGCGTCCGACATCGCGTTGCCGTCGAGATTCCTGCCGCGAACCCAGATGAAGTACGTCGCGGCATCCGCATCGAATTCGAACTCGGCGAAGTCTGCCGGGTTCACCATCGGACGCTCGGTGCCGCCGCGGATCGTGTCCACGCCCCACTCGTAGCGCGATGTGATCTCGTAAGGCTTTGAAGCATCAGGCGAGCGATAGCCGTGCGCGCGTTCGCTCGTCTCATCACCGATCTTCAATTCGTCCGTCTTCACCAGCGACGCACCAGGCAGTCCGTACCAATACGTCACCGTCTTGTAATGCTCGGTCGATTCATTGATGCCGCCGTGTTCGAGGCGAATGACGGCGTTCTTGCCGAAGGGCATCAGGTCCGCGAGCAGGAAACGATACGCCGAGTGAATTTGGTCTTCCGCATTCTTCGCCTCCTTCAGGTCGCGCGCACCGACAGGATGGCCGGCGAACGGCAGCGTCATGTTGCGTCCGCCCCAGTAATCGCCTCCCCCGCCCCACTCCTCCGTGCCGGTGCCGTACGCTTGCGGCGTCATGCTGTCGTCGAAGAAAAACCGCGGATCGCCTTCCAGCGTCGTGAGATTGTTGTGATGCGAGAAGATGAACGACGTGCCGACAAAACTTCCCGACCAATTGCCGCCGCCTTCAACTGCGCGCGTGTCGAGCAGCACGAGGTCTTTGCCCAACTCCGGCGTCGGATGATCGCGATACGTCGCGTGGAAGTAGCCGACGTGGTTCGCCGGATCTTTGAACGGATGATGACGCACGCTCCATTGCACGCCGGGAATCGCCGCGCCCGTGCCGACGAGTTCGATCCTCGCTTCGCGAAAGAACGGCATCGGGAAAAAGCACGCGGCATGAACGCGATCACCTTCGTAGCGCACGAATGCGGGAAACGCCTTCACGACATACTCACGATCGTCGCGATTGTAGAACGTGCCCGTGCCGAAGAACAAACCGACCGGCGCGTCGATAGACGGCAAAGAGCGCTTGTCCCAGGTCACACGCAGCGTCGCGCGCGAGAATTCCACGGCATTGCTCTTCGGCACGGTGAACTCGATCGCGCGCAGCATGGACGGCGCTTTGGAAATGGTGAGGACCGGTACGGCGCCATTCGCCGGCAAGTCAAGCGCGCCGGATTGTTTCATCACGCCGAGAGTTTTGCCTTCGACTGTGTCCGGCTGCGGCGCGATGTCGGTGCCGGAGCGGCGAAGCAACTCCAGCACGTCGTTGCCCGGCGGGGTCTTCGCATCCCATGCACTGATCGGTTGCGACAGTTTCGCGCCGGGGACGTATTGATGAAAGATGTAGTAGCCCGTGCCGTAACGTGTCCGCGTGTAGGCCATGCGAAACGATTTCTCGAACGCGATCGGCACCCACATCAGGTCCGCGCCCTTTGTGATCGACCACGTCCACGTGAGCGGATTCGGAAACATGTTCTCCGGCAGGAACACGGAGGCCTCTACCGGCTTCAACGGATTCGCGCTGCTCGACTCCTGAACGATGTGATCCATGTTATCCACTTCGTAGTGCCACGGGCTCCCATGCCAATGATTGTAGCGCGCGAAGTAGAGAACGCCCGGCCCTTGAACATCGAGCGCCACATTGAACGTGTTCGACTCCTGATAAAGATAATGGCTCGCGTCCGCCGACTCATTGCCGCCGCGTCGATCGTACGTACTGCGCATGTAAGCTCGTGCACCGATGCGTTGATAGGGCCAGCGCTCCCACATGCGGTAGGCGTCGGCGGCGATGGGGATCACGGGCGGCTCGTCGGCGGCGCGAATTGGAAGGACAACCACGAAGGACACGAAGAGCACGAAGAGGAGCGGGAACGAGG
>DATHEW010000609.1:0-3081 GCA_035318425.1 Candidatus Acidiferrum sp.
CGATGAAGGCTTCACCTCCGTCATGATTGATGCCTCCCACGAACCCTTCGAGAAAAACGTCGAGATCACCCGCAAAGTCGTCGATTACGCCCACAAACATAACTGCGTCGTCGAAGGCGAACTAGGCGAACTCGTCGGCGCCCAATTCGACGAAGGCGAAGAAGGCGGCGGATTCTCCGAAGGCGGCCATTACACGAACCCCGAGGAAGCGGTGAAGTTCGTTAAGGAAACGGGCTGCGATTCACTGGCCGTCGCCATCGGCAACAGCCACGGCGCGTTCAAATTCAAAGGCACCCAGCACCTTGACCTCGAACGCCTGAAGTTGATCAAGAAAGCCTTGGGCGATGCGGGCCTGGGCGATTACCCGCTCGTCCTCCACGGCGCCTCCAGCGTGCCGCAAAACCTTGTCGCGGAAGTAAATAAATACGGCGGCAAGATGCCGGATGCCCAGGGCGTGCCCGAGGCCGACATCGAAATCGCGCGCCGCGTCGGCTGCACCAAAGTCAACATCGACACCGACCTGCGCATCGCCATGACCGCGGCCATCCGCAAAGTCTTCGTGGAAAAACCCGGTGAATTCGATCCGCGCAAATATCTCGGACCGGCTCGCACCGCGGTCAAAGACCTCGTTCGCCACAAGCTGAAGAACGTGCTCTGCTGCGCCGGACACGCGTTCGACTAACCGAAGGCAGGCTGAAGTTTCACCAGGCGAGCTGTGGAGACACGGCTCGCTTTTTCATTTGGTCCTGGCTGTTGTTGCCGTGCTGGTGAGCTGAAGATCGGCCCAATAGCCGAACTCGAAGTTCCAATCGTTGGCGGCATTCTCTAACCGCAGCGCCACCGACTTGCCGGCCCAAGGCGTGAGATCCACTTCAATGTGCTTCCAGCGCTCACCAGTCTTGTCGATGCGTTGGTGTTTCAATTCCTTGCCATCCACGAGCACGCGCAATTGCCAGTCGCCTCTCTCGTCCGCAGCGACATCAAAACTCAGGGCTGTGCGCCGGCCTTGCGGCAGTTCAACCGTGCGCTCGACCGTCGATGGCGTCGAGCGGGAAACCGGATGCGTCAGCAGCACATTCTTGCGGCCCTCGAACTCCACGAGCTTCTTCGGCGCGCCTTCGAAGGGCGGACAATTCACGCGCCACTCCGGGTTCCACAGTGCGACGGATTCGCCATCGTGCTGCATCGCGGTCTTGCCGCGAACGTCGTCAGCAGCACCAGCATTGGCTGCCTTTCGTTCTTCGATCCCGAGCAATTCCTTGCGCAGAGCCGGCGTCCACGGGCGATTATCCTGCGGCGGATTGAGAAGAAACAGGATGAGGTCGCGAAAATCATTGTCGGGTATTTGCTCCAGCCCTTCCGGCATGAGACTCAATTCCGTTTTGCGAATTGCGAGCACGCCGTTCTCTACCTTGACGTCGCTCTTTGAAATCGTGTGCTCGGTCGGTCCGGCCGCCAGCAGTTTGATGCGCATGTCCGTTTCCTCTACCACGCGACCGTATACCGTCGAGTCGTCCTTCAACGTCACCTCCGTCGTCTCAAAGCCGCCACCGATCACTTCATTTGGATCGATCACGTTGTGCAGCAACGCATCCAAAGTGCTGCGGCCCACGCCGGTCAGATCGGGACCGACATCGGTGCCTTCGTTGTAAAGCTTGTGGCAAACGAAACAGGTCCGCTTCGCGACTTCGTGGCCGTTCTTCACATCCGCCGTGCCGCTCAGCACGATCTTTTTCTTGTCGGCAATCAGTTTCAGTTTGTCCGCGCCGGGCGGGCGGTAACGACCGAGCAAACGGTCCGCGTTGTCCACAATCGTTTTGTCGTCCGCCCGAGCCAACGCCCGGCGGGCCGTCGCCGAGACGTCCTGCGGTTGAACTACTTTCCGCTCCACGCCCGCGAGAAGGGCGCGCGACCACTTGCTACGGGTCACCAGCACATCCGCAACCTCACGGCGTACTGACAACGGATAGTTTTTCCACGCGTCCACGAGTGTGTAAGCCAGTTCATCTCCGCTGAACGCTCTGAGTGAACGCGCGCCTTCAAGCAGCAACGGCTCAGCCTTTTCGGTGGTCATCAGCTTTATCAATTCAGCCCGCGAGGCGTCGTCCTTCGTTTCGCGCGCGGCGTGCACTCCTTTAATCCGCTCGTCGAGCGGCGCGGTCGTGTCATTGATTTTGGCAATCAATGTCTGGGAGGCGCCTTTGTCGCCCATCAACGTGGCCAGTCTGCGCGCTTTGTCTGCGAGCGCGGGATTGGCCGTAAGCTTGGCGAAAATAGTTTCGAGCGGAATGGTCGGTGGCGCCGCCTGTGTCTTGAAGCCGGCAATCAGTCCGTCCAACGCGGCGTTGGCGAGCTGCGTTTCGCCGGCGAGACCGCCTAGAATCTCCATTCCATAGTTCAAATGCTTTTGGCGCATCCCGGGGTCCGAAAGATCGCAAACGCGCCGCAAGATGCGCGTGAGGATGTAATTGTTCATCGGCCACTTGGTCAGACTTTCGTCCTTGGCGTTCTCGTAAAAACCCAGCGCGTGGCTGGCGTCAAAGGTGACAATCGGCTCGATGGCCATCCAATAAACGAAGGGCAGCACGGGATCCTTCGGGTGGAAGGGACTTTTGTGCAAATCTGACAACACGCCGCCCATCACGACCTCGTGAAGCGGAACTGAGGGCGGCGTGTTCACGGTGAGCGAACCGGAATTGAATTGGCGCGCGGCGGTCGCGACGGCGAGACGGACGGAATCGTCCGGATCGCGCGCGAGCTTGGCCAGCGCCTTCATGGATAAGCCAAACGTCTGACCACGTTCGCCGATGATTCGCGCCGACCACGCGCGGATGGAAGCGTTGGTGTCGTTGACGGCTTCTTCAACAATCAAACCTTCGTCTAGTGCACCGGCGCTGTGCAGCGTCCAGAGGGCGGCGAGGCGCGTATCGACGGTGGAACCCTTCTTCGCAAGGTCAATGATCCTGGAGCTGGGGTGCAGCGTGTGAACCAGATTCGGATCGCGCCGTTCGGTGATGACGCGCTGCGCCATCCGGCGTTGCCAGTTGTTTTTGCTTTCCAGCAAACCGGCCAACTCGTCCG
>DATHEW010000610.1:0-3827 GCA_035318425.1 Candidatus Acidiferrum sp.
CACGAACGAGACACGGCACTTGAACGCAAGCGTCGGGCGCACGTTCCGGGGAAGCGAAATCGCGACTTCCCGCACACCCGGCGGCGAGATGCCGTACATGAGCAGGCCCGGGCGCACGAGATTGTAGATCGTGGATGGCTCGTGCAACAGCGCCGCCGAATTGTTCGCGTGAATCACTGGGGGACACATCTTCAACCCGCGCAATGACGTGATAATTTCCTCGAACTGTGCGGCCTGCCTCCGCGAGAAATCCTGTTCGTCTTCCGCCGACGAATAGTGCGTGTAGATGCCTTCGCACCGAACATTCTTCAATCGAGACATCGCGATGATCAATTCCAACGCCCTGCCCTGCTCCACCCCGAGGCGGCTCATGCCGGTGTCCACCTTCACGTGAACGGAAACGGTTTTACCGATCTTCTTCGCCGCACGCGCAAATGCCTTCGCTTCATCGAGTGATGAAATCGTGGGCATCACATCGTCGCGCTCCGCTTGCTCGACCTCGTGCGGCAGGCAGGCGCCGAGCATCAGGATCGGCCAGCCGCGTCCGACGCTACGAATGGATTCGGCCTCGGAAAGATTCGCCACGCCGAACATGTCGGCGCCGCTCTGCATGAGCAAACCTGCGATTTGCTTCAGGCCATGGCCGTACGCGTCCGCCTTCACGACTGCGAGCACGCGCACGTCCGTCCCGGCGCGATGGCGAATCCAGGCGAGATTCCCGCGCAACGCCGCGAGGTCCACTTCCGCCCAGCATCGATACAGCACTGACATGCGGCGGGAAGATGAGTGGAAAGCGCGCCACGCTCAAGTGCGAGGCGAGACGAAGCGAGGAAGCGATTACGAATACGAACGCTGCTTCGTAATCTTGATCGTAACTCGTAATCTTAATCGTCTCGTTCCCATTGCCGGCGGAGCGTGCAGCATCATTCCGTTTGACACTTCACGGCACCTTCACGAAATTCTGCGCCGCTCAACGGTTGCCAGCGTAGCTCAGTTGGTTAGAGCGTGGGACTCATAAGCCCGAGGTCACTGGTTCGATTCCAGTCGCTGGCACCAATTTCCTCCCGTCGTGACGGCCTCCGGCCTGGAGGCGCTTATCAACAAAGTTGCAGTCAGAGCCGCATCCCGTATTGTCCTGCCCGTGAAACTGCTCACCCGCATGAGTGCGTTCGTGATACTGGCAATCTGGTTGTTGGCCATGAACCTTTGTGCGCGCGAGTGTTCCTCCTTCGAGGCTGATGATCTTTGCTGCCCCAAGGCCACCGGCAAGGCGACTGAGCAACCGGTCAGTGTGCCCAGCAATTGCTTTTTCGCCTCGGCACTTACGACGAAGGTTCAGCAGGACGACCAGATTCACGACCTCGTCTCTTTGCCCTGTGTTTTGGCGAGCTGGCTGGCTGCCGATCAACTTGCCGCTTCCCCAACGCCCTTGCCTGCACCCAAATCCGCACCACCTTGCCTGCAATCCTGGCAATTCCTCACCCGCACGGCGCTTCAGCCACGCGCCCCTTCTGTCGTTTCGTAATCCGTTCGTCGCGGTCCGTGCCGCATCACTGTTGAGAGAGGGTTCCACACACGTGGAGTTCGTTTGTATGAAACGCAGATATTTCGTTTGCCTGAATTTGATATTGCTCACCGCGTTGAATGCGGTTGCAGCGGGAGAAACCATTATCGCCATCAATCATGTCATGGTCATCGATGACTTGGTCGCCTCGGCGCTGCGCCACAATCCCGAGCTGAAATTCTACGAGGCGGAGATCACCGCCGCGCGCGCTGCCGCGAAAGGCGCGGGCAAGCTTGCGCCACCCGAGTTCGATGCCAGCATCGGCGTCAAGACTACACAGGACGGCGCGAATCGGGTTGCGGGAGAAGGCGCGGCGTGGAGCGTGGGATTGCGGCAGCCCGTTGAATGGCCGGGACGACTGGGATTGCGCAAGGCGATCGCCAATAGAGATGTCGCGCTGGCCGAGCTGGGATTGGCGAGCTTCCGATCAACGCTCGCCGGCAAAGTCCGCTCCACTGCGCACGGATTGGCCGTCGCGCAACAACGCGTGGCGGCAAGCCGTCCCGTCGCGAATCGTTTGCGTGAGCTGCGCGATACTTTGATCGCGCGTGATCCCGCGGGTCTCACGCCTTTGCTCGAAGTGCGGCTGATTGAGGCCACGGAGGTGAAGGCCGAACACGCCGCCGCCGAAGCTGAACATGATGCGGAGCATCTTGCGATCGAACTGAATTACCTGCGGGGAGAACCGCCCACCACTCCCGTCCGAGTTGCGGAAGCGCCGCTGCAATTCGGCGCCGCGCCAGCTCTGCATCAGTTGTACGCCGCAGCTGCGACCAACAGTTTCGAATTGCGCCTGCGGGTCGCGGAGTTCGAGCAGCAGGGTTTCAAAATCGAACTGGCGAAAAACGAGCGCTTTCCGGCGTTCACCATCGGTCCAGTCATCAGCGAAGAGCGGGCGGGAGATCGTGAACGAATCGTCAGTCTGGCGCTCTCGGCGCCGTTGCCGTTCTGGCAGAACAATCGCGGCAAAGTCGAGTTCGCCGAGGCCCGTCGCGTTCAAGCGGAAGCGGTCCTGGAAAATGCGCGGCGCAAGCTCGAGCGCGATGTCGCGGACTACGCGCACAAGTACGAACACGCCCTCGGCGTGCTGGGAAAATGGCGCGCTGATTCGGTCCACCGTTTTCAGGAAGCGGCCGAGCTGGCAGATCGTCACTATCGCCTTGGTGCGGTAGCGGTGAGTACTTACGTCGAGCTGCAGAAGCAATACGTCGAGGCGGTGGAAGCGTTACTTGACGCACGCATCGAGGCTCTTGCCGCAGCCACGCAACTCGAGCTGCTCACCGGACTGAAAATTTCTGTCACCACCACGAAAGAGGTTTCGAAGTGAAACTCACTCTCGTTCATTGCGCTGGGTTCATTGCGGCGATCCTCCTTTTGCCTGGCTGTGCTCAGCAGGATCGCGCGGCTGAGCGCGAGATCGGAGAACACGAAGTCGCGGGCGTCACGTTCAGCGAGAAAAAGGGTCTTCATGTTTCGCCGGAGACAGCGAGGTTCATCGGCCTGCGAACGGCTGAAGTCAGCGAGCGCACCATTGGCCGTGGCGTCAAGGTGACGGCGAACGTTTACAACGCCACGACAAAACCGCCTCGCGTACTTGCATCAGCGATCGTGTCACCGCGTGATGCAGTTCAACTCCAGGCTGGAGCCGTGATCGAGTTCGCCGACAACTCTGAAAACGCATTCACCGGTCGCGTCCACCAGGTCAAATCTCATTGGAGTGAAGACGGGGACACGGAAGTTCTGTTCCAAATTGATGATGTCAACCATGCGCTCCGCGTTGGTTCATCGGTTACGGCCACTGCGCGCAGCAGCGCCGATAATCAGATGCTCGCCGTCCCGCGCTCGGCCGTTCTGCGAACGCTGGAAGGAACCTTCGCTTACACGATCAGCGGTGATCATCTCGTTCGCGCGGCGATCGAGACGGGTCTGACGAACGCTGGGTTCGTGGAAATCACCGGCGGTCTTTACGTCGGCGACCACGTTGTCACTCAGCCTGCCATGACGTTGTGGCTGGCAGAGTTGCAGGCGATCCGGGGCGGCAAAGCCTGTGCCGACGAACACTGATATGCTCGACCGCATCGTCGAATTTTCCGTGCGCCGCCGGGCCGCGATCGTGCTGGCGACGCTCGTGTTGATCGGGATCGGTGTCTGGTCCGCCGTGCGATTGCCTGTCGATGCCGTGCCCGACATCACGAATGTACAGGTGCAGATCAACACGGCCGTGCCCGCGCTCGCGCCCGAGGAGATCGAGCAGCAAGTCACA
>DATHEW010000611.1:0-3832 GCA_035318425.1 Candidatus Acidiferrum sp.
GCCGGGAGGAGGTGAACTCACGCCGGGAGGAGGTGAACTCACGCCGGGAGGACGTGAACTTGGGCCGGGAGGAGGTGAACTCGCGCGGGGAGGAAGTGAACTTGCGTCGGGAGGAGGTGATCTCGCTGCCGGACGAGATGAACTCACGTCGGGAGAACGTGAATTTGCAACGGCGCATCGGCCGGATTGCGGCGGTGCTTTGGTTTTACTACGCTCTTCGCATGCCTCGCCGGGAATGGTCACTCGCTCCATTCATGCCGTGGCTTCGCGCCATCGTGGGCGGCATTTCGTCGGTGAGTGTCGCGCTGCTGCCGCTGGCTGGCCTGGTCGCGAACGCGGCGGTGACTCCGAAGGCATTGGTTTGTGCTCCGCTCGCTCCCTGGGTGCTGCGAAACTCCGGAACCACTTCCAACTTTCACGACATCATTTTCTCGAACGGCATGTTCGTCGCGGTGGGGACCAGCACGAATATGACGTGTTCGACGGACGGAGTGAGTTGGATCAACCGCGCTGTGACGGGCACGCCAGCGTTTACAGGCGGGGCATGGAACAGCATTACGTACGGAAACAACACCTTTGCGGTGGCGGGTTCCCGACCGATTGTAGCCGTGTCCACGAATGGGATCGGTTGGACCGCATCTGGTTTCTCTGGCCTGGTGAGCAGCGCCACGTTTGGAGAGCGCTGGTTTTGCTTCACGACAACCAATTTCTTTTCCGCACCCCCGGTCGGAGCCATCTACATCGGCACGAATGTCAGCCTCGCCGGCCTGACTCAAACGAATGTCAGCGGTGCCGTTTGGAAAGGTTCAGCCTACGGAAATCGCCGGTTCGTCTGCGTCGCTGAAAACGGCACGACCATGATGTCCACGAACGCCACGAACTGGTTGCGCAGTTCGACGGGCGTTTCGAACATGAACCGCGTCGCGTTCGGCCTCGGCATGTTTGTGGCCGTGGGCGCAAGCGGCGCGATCGTCACTTCCAACGACGGTTTGTCGTGGACCCAGCGCGTGTCGAACAGCAGCGCTAATTTCACTGCGATCACTTTTGGAGATGGCCGCTTCGTCGCGATCTCGGACTCGTCTCCGAACCTTGATGATGGTTTGGTGAACTCTCGCAATGGCATCGACTGGTGCGCCTACCCGCTGCCCACCAACGCCGCGTGGCGCGCCATCGCTTACGGGAACAACAATTACGTCATGGTCGGCGCGAACGGCACAGTGATGCAGTCGCTTGGGCAACCGATGATCCTCTCACCGCTGACAAATCAAATCGTTTGCGCCGAGGAACCATTTGCTCTCGCTGTGCAGGTCACATCGAGTTTGCCTGTCCAGTATCAATGGCAGTTCATGGGAACGAATATTCCGGGTGCGACGAATGCGACGTTCGGACATGACAGAGCGTATCTTGAGAACTCCGGCGCGTATCGCGTCATTGTGAGTGACGGCAGGATACCGGCGGTGAGCACTGGTTGGGTGCAGGTGAATTTGTGCCGCGCCATCGAGCACTGGGTTTCGCAAGTGCCCGCTGGCAGCCAATCCAATTCGCTGAACAGCATTGCCTGCAATGGCGACATGCTCGTCGCGGTAGGGAATGGCGGCGCGATCACGTTTTCCGCCGATGGCGTCCAGTGGAGCAGCGCGGACTCCGGTACCAATGTTTCTCTCAACGCGGTCACGTATGGCGCGGGCAAGTTTGTCGCGGTCGGGACGCGCGGAGTGATTTTGTCATCGCCAGACGGCGGCACGTGGACGCGGCAAAACTCCGGCACCAACGGAAGCCTGCGCGGCATCGCTTTCGCGCAGGGAAATTTCGTGGTCGTCGGCGGAAACACTTACGTCCTCACCTCTCCCGACGGCATCACATGGACTTCACGGCTGACCGGGACCAATCGCGCGAGTGCGTCGATCGCGTATGCGGACGGCCAGTTCGTCACCGTCGGCGCGGGCGGAATGATCCTGACGTCGCCCAATGCGATCAACTGGGCGTCGGCAAACTCGGGAATCACCTCGAACCTCTTTCGCATCGCCGCCGGCAACGCATCGTTTGTGGCGGCGGGTGACGGCATCGTGCTGTGCTCTCAAAACGGAATCGAATGGGCGCCGCAGACTACGCCCGTCACGAACGTGTGGCGCTCGGTTTGTTTCGCGCACGGACAATTTCTGCTCGTGGGAAATGGCGGCGTGCTCGTCACGTCACCGGACGGCATCACGTGGACGCTTTACGATAGCGGCTTGACCAATATCGTGAACGCCGTCGCGGGATGCGGCGACTTCATTTACTCGGCCACCACCGATGGATTGATTTCGCAAAGTGCGTTCGCCGCCCGGCCACGGCTCGTCGGCGAGTTGGATTCACAGATGTTCACGCTGGGATTGAAAGCGGAGATCGGCGCGCCATTGCGCCTCCAGAGCCGCGGCGAGTTCGACGAACCCTGGTCCGATGTGTTTGCCTTCACGAACACGCGAACCGTGAACACCATTTTTACGAATGCCGTCTCCAACGGCGCACGCCGCTTTTACCGAGTCACATCGCCGTGAGCGGAAAAGATCTTCGCGCTGTCTGACCGAGGAATGAATTATCGGTTTCATCCAATGCCGCGAAATCTGTTCGATGATAAGCAAACACACCGTTGAATGAATGACCTGCTCACAGCAATCCTGGATGACGACCGCGGGACCGTTGAAGCACTGCTCAAGGCAGATGGAGGGCTGGCGGTGCGCCTCATTCGCAAGCCGAAGTTCTACGATTCAAAGATATTTCATTGGAACTACGTGGGAGATACTGCGTTGCACCTGGCCGCTGCCGGTTATCGCGTCGAGATTGTTCGGATGTTGCTCGCGGCGGGTGCGGACGCTAACGCGGCGGCAAATCACCGCCGCAGCACTCCTTTGCACTACGCCGCCGACGGTTTCATCGGCAGCCCGGCGTGGGATGCCAAAAGGCAGGTAACGACCATCAGTTGTCTCCTCGACCAAGGCGCCAACATTCATTCGCAAGACAAGAACGGTGCGACTCCTTTACATCGCGCGGTGCGGACGCGATGCGCTGCCGCAGTGCGATGTCTTCTTCAGGCCGGCAGCGACCCGACGTTGAGAAACAAATTCGGTTCCACGCCGTTTCATCTCGCCGTACAGAACACTGGTCGTGGCGGGACGGGGACGGCAGCGGCCATCAGCGCGCAACGAGAGATCATCAAAGAGTTCCTTTCCTTCGGCGTGAACCCCGATCTGAAGAACGGCCGTGGAAAGCGAGTGAGGGATTGTGTTCAGAGCGACTGGATTCGCGAGGTGCTTCCGTGAACATCTGTGTATCATTGTCCGTGAGGCGCCAAACCTGTGGTGCAGTGGATGTATGTGAGCAATCCGCTTGATCCCTCCACGAAAGCCATCCGCAGATTACACAGATTCTGATCTGCGACATCGGCGCGTTCCCGTACGGTCCGCGCCGTCAAACGTCCACCCAACCGCGTCGCCCGGGTTCCAACGATCCTTCAGCTTTTCTACTGTTTGCGTTGAGCGCGCTTCTTGGCTTCGAGCAAACGACTTGTCACGTTCGCTGGCTGATCGGCTGCCTTGGGCGGCGTCCCTGGAATCGCTGAAGGAACATCAGCAGGAGCAGCGGCGCTTGAGGGTTCCGCTGCCTGGGAAGGTGCCATTGGGATCTCGCGAGCAGGTTTGAACAGTTCAGGCGCAGGTTGGACAGCAGGTCCCGTCTGACGTGATCGCACGTCGTCGCGTCGCGCCAACAGTGCGGCGAGCGACTCATCCGATTCAACCGTGCGCGGTCGCCTGAACCCGAGCTTCTGTCTCACTTTCGCCAACCACTTCTGCCA
>DATHEW010000612.1:0-4779 GCA_035318425.1 Candidatus Acidiferrum sp.
CGATGAAGGCGCGACGTGGGGAATGCATTGGGCGTTTGTGCCCCCGGCGGGAGTAATCAGTAGCGCAGGACCGAACTCCCCACTGATCACTGATTCACTGATTACTGATTACTCAGTTAAAAATCCGATCGACTCGTTCGTCGCAGCGCGGCTGAAGAAAGAGCGATTGTCTCAATCACCCGAAGCCGATCGCGCCACCCTGCTCCGCCGCGTCACGCTCGATCTCACCGGCCTGCCGCCGACGTTGAAGGAGTTGGATGAATTTCTCGCGGACACTTCAACGAACGCTTACGCGAAAGTCGTCGATCGTTTGCTCGCATCGCCACGCTATGGCGAGCGCATGGCGAGCGAATGGCTGGATCTCGCTCGCTACGCCGACACGCATGGATATCAGATGGACCGGTTCCGCCCGATGTGGCCGTATCGCGATTGGGTGATTAAGGCGTTCAATCAGAACCTGCCCTACGATCAATTCGTCACGTGGCAACTCGCCGGTGATCTGCTTCCCAACGCTACGATTGAACAACGTCTCGCGACGGCGTTCAATCGTCTCCATAACCAGAACGAGGAAGGTGGCATCGTGGAGGAAGAGTATCGCGTCGCCTACGTGACCGATCGCGTGAACACGTTCGGCACGGCGTTTCTTGGGCTCACGACCGAATGCACGCGCTGTCACGATCACAAATACGATCCGCTCACGCAGCGCGATTTCTATTCGCTGTCCGCCTTCTTCCAAAACATCGATGAGTCCGGCCAGACGAGTTACTTCACTGATGCCATGCCTGTGCCGACGCTGCTGCTCTCGACGGATGAGCAGGACAAGAAGCTGAAGGAGTTGGCGATGAAGATTGCCGGCAAAGAACGTGAACTTGTGGACTTGCGGAAGACAGCGCATGGCGCGTTCCAGCAATGGCTCGCGGAACGCGGGTCTATGATCCGCAGCGGCGCGGAAATTTCTAACGTGCTGCGGTTCGCAGAGCCGCGCTCCGGATTAGTCGGCCACTTCGCGTTCGACGAGATCATCTCAAACAAGGTCGTGAATCTCGCCGGAACGAACAAAGCCCGCGCACATGAAGGGCCGCAGTTGATCGAAGGAAAGCTCGGGAACGCCGCGGCGCTAAACGGTGAGAATGGTTTCACGTTTCCCGGTGTCGGTCACTTCACCCGTGCCGATGCGTTTACGATTTCACTGTGGCTGCGCATACCTGTTCACGCGCCTCGCATGGTTGTCGTGCATCACAGCAAAGCACCGATCGATGCGGGCAGCCGTGGTTACGAGTTGCTGCTGGAGGACGGCAAACTCGCATTCGGTCTGCATCACATGTGGCCGCGCAACTCGTTGAAGGTCGCAAGCAAGGTCGCGTTGGCCACGAACGAGTGGGTGCATGTCGCCGCGACTTACGATGGATCGAGCCGCGCCAGTGGTGTGACGCTTTACGTGAATGGCGTGATCGCCGGACACGACGTGATCCGTGATGGGCTTTGGAAAGACATCACCTATGGCGGCGGTGAGCCGGACCTCGCGATCGGCTATCGCTTTCGCGACAACGGTTTCAAAGGCGGCGCGGTGGATGATTTTCGCATCTACAATCGCGCGCTCACGGCGATCGAAGTCACAGCGCTCGCGCGCGATAGCGGAGCAGCCGTCCCGGTTGGTGGAGGTCGGAAGGAAACCGGCCCAGAGGGCCGGTGGACAATCGCAGGCGGGACGCCGCCACTATTGTTCGACTTCTTCTTCGCTGCTCAATTTGCACCAGCGCAACAACTCGTCGCCGATTTGCACAACCTTCGCGACGAGCAGCGCAAGTTTATCGATCCCATTCCCGAAGCGATGGTGATGGAGGAAATGCCGCAGCCAAAACGTGCCTTTATCTTGAAACGCGGCGCTTACGATTCACCCGGCGACGAAGTTTCAGCCGACACGCCGAAGGTGCTGCCGCCGTTTCCCAAGGATGCGCCGCGCAATCGCCTCGGTCTCGCGCAATGGCTGTTGCAACCCGATCACCCGCTCTTCGCGCGCGTCACGGTGAACCGCGCGTGGCAGATGATGTTCGGGCGCGGCATCGTGGAGACGAGCGACAACTTCGGTTCGCAAGGCGCGCAGCCGACGCACCAGGAACTGCTCGACTGGCTGGCGCGTGACTTCGCCAGCGTGGGCCCGGCGTCTCACCGGGTGGAGGCGTGGGACATGAAGCGATTGCTCAAAACGATCGCGATGTCGGCTACGTATCGACAGTCATCGAAAACTTCATCTGAATTGATCGCGCGTGATCCGCACAACGAATTGCTCGCCCGCGGTCCGGCGACCCGGCTCACCGCCGAGATGTTGCGTGACCAGGCGCTTGCCGCGAGCGGATTGCTGGTGGAGACGGTCGGCGGCCCCAGCGTGAAGCCCTATCAACCAGACGGCGTTTGGGAAATCGCCATGGGCAAGCCGAAGTATGATCAAGGCCGCGGCGACGAATTGTACCGCCGCAGCCTTTACACGTATTGGAAGCGCACAGTCCCGCCGCCTTCGATGGCCACCTTCGACGCGGCGGACCGCAGCTACTGCACCGTGCGCCGCCAAAGCACGAGCACGCCGTTGCAAGCCCTCGCGTTGCTCAACGATGTGCAACTCGTGGAAGCAGCCCGCCTGCTTGGACAGCGCATGTTGAAGGAAGGCGGTGCGGACACTGACGCGCAGCTCGACTGGCTGTTCCGCACCGCAACGGCGCGGCACGCCTCGCCGAAGGAAGTGGTGATCCTGAAACGATTGTTCGCGGAGCAACTCGATTTGTTCGCGGCCGATGAGACGAGCGTGAAGAGCTTTCTCGCGTTCGGTGAAACGAAGTCGGACAGCGCATTGCCGCCCGCAAAGCTCGCCGCGGCGACCGTGGTTGCCGAAGCGCTGCTGAACCATGACGCGACAGTGACGAAGCGATGAACTGCCAGCACATAAACTTTCAGATGAACCGGCGCGATTTCTTCGGGAGGTTCGCGCTCGGCATGGGTGGCATGGGGCTGTTCAGTCTTTTGAACCGCGAGGCGTTCGCCAGAGGACCAGCGGCGAATCCGTTCAAAGGCATTCTCGATCGGCCACATTTCGCACCAAAAGCCAAACGCATCATCTACCTCTTCATGAGCGGCGGGCCGTCTCAACACGACCTGTTCGATTACAAGCCGTTGCTGAACGAGAAGAATGGGCAGGACTTGCCCGCCAGCGTGCGGATGGGACAACGGCTCACGGGAATGTCAGGTAATCAGGCCACGCTGCCGCTGGCGGGATCGCTTTTCAAATTTGCGCGGCACGGCAACTCCGGCGCGTGGATCAGCGATCTCATGCCGCACACGGCGAAGATGGCGGACGATTTGTGCTTCATCAAATCGATGCACACGGAGCACATCAATCACGACCCGGCGATCACGTTTTTTCAAACGGGCCATCAATTGCCGGGTCGTCCGAGCATGGGCGCGTGGCTCAGTTACGGACTCGGCAGCGCGAACGAAAACCTCCCCGGCTTCGTCGTGCTCATCTCGAAGGACCGCATCGATCAACCGCTCTACTCGCGTTTGTGGGGCAACGGTTTTTTGCCGAGCGTGCATCAGGGTGTGCAGTTCCGCAGCGGCAAAGATCCCGTGTTGTTCCTGAAAAATCCCGACGGCATTGCCGCCGAAGGCCGTCGCAAGATGCTGGACCGCCTGGCTGAATTGCACGCGCTCCAGTTTGAAAACCTCGGCGACCCCGAGATCAACACGCGCGTGGCTCAATACGAGATGGCGTATCGAATGCAGACGAGCGTGCCGAATGTGATGGACCTTTCCGGAGAAACGGAAAACACGTTCGAGCTTTACGGGAAAGAGGCAAAAGAGCCCGGCACGTTCGCCGCGAATTGTTTGCTCGCCCGCCGAATGGCCGAGCGCGACGTGCGATTCATCCAGCTTTATCATCCCGGCTGGGATCATCACGGTGGATTGCCGGGCGGCATTCGTCGCCAGTGCAAAGACGTCGATCAGGCGTGCTACGCGTTGATCACCGACTTGAAGCAGCGCGGCATGCTCGATGACACGCTCGTGGTCTGGGGCGGTGAATTTGGCCGCACGAATTACTCACAGGGCAAACTCACGGCGACCGATTACGGCCGCGATCATCACCCGCGCTGCTTCACGATGTGGATGGCGGGCGCGGGTGTGAAGCCGGGTTTCACTTACGGCGCGACGGATGAATACGGTTACAACGTCGTCGAAAACCCAGTTCACGTTCACGACTTACAGGCGACGCTTCTCCACCTGCTCGGCATCGATCATGAGAAGCTCACTTACAAGTTTCAGGGACGTTACTATCGGCTGACGGATGTGAGCGGGGAAGTGGTGAAGGGGATTCTGGCGTAGTGATCAGTAATCAGTGAATCAGTAATCAGTAAACGGCCGACTGGAGAAACTGATCACTCTTTCACTGATTACTTCGGTCACACAATCACCTTCCGGCAGTGAAAACCTTCCGCGTAGAGCGTGAGTGATCGCGACTCAACTCCACGCAACCGCATCAATCCAAGGAACGTGTCTTCGGTGAACCAATGCTTCGCGCGCTGCGTGCCGAAGTGTTTCATCAGCAACTCGACTTTGCGGCGAGCCACATTCTCATCGAGATGAACGAAGAAGTTCGGCAATCCGAGATCACCATCGAACTTCGGGATCTCGTATTCGAGGATGAGGTGGCGGCGCCACGTGTTCCACGTGAGCTCGGAGACGAGCCGATGATCCTGGTGCCGGTCATCGCGGTAGTGCGTGAACACGAGG
>DATHEW010000613.1:0-2610 GCA_035318425.1 Candidatus Acidiferrum sp.
ACGCCGTCGCTGAACGAGAAAGCCAACCTGCGAAAGTTCCTGCGCGGCTGGTTCGGCCGCGACCTGACGAAGCAGGAGATGGATGACTTCGACACGGAAATCCTGATCGGGAAGACGGCGCAGATCGTGGTCGTTCACGAGCACAAGGACGGCGAGACGTACGCGAATATCGTGGCCTGCACGCCGGACAAATCGGTGGAGCCGTTGGCGGCGAGCGGCAAATACATTCGCGTGAAAGACCGCCAGGGCACTGGCGTGCCGGGCAATGGGGCTGGTGCCCAGGGAGGTGGGTATCGGCGCGCGCAACCGGCGGAGGCGGGCGATGACCAGGCTTCGGTGAAGGTTCACGTGGGTCGTTGCAAGGGTCTTGAGCTGCGTGATCTCGCCCCAGAGCAGGTGAACGCACTCGTGGAGAACTGGCTTCCCGCAGCGAAGGTGAATGCCAAGCCGACCGCTGACGACAAGCGATTGATCGCCGCGCTCGACTGGTGGAAGTCCGAGCAGGAGAAGGTCGCGGACAATCTTCCTTACTGAGTGCTGGCGCACGGCCACCGCGCTGCGCGCCTCATCTTCTCATTCAACCAAAGGATTTATGCAGACCATTTTTTGCGACATCGAGACGGGGCCTTTGCCGGAGAGCGAACTGGCGGCGCTGGTGCCGCCGTTTGATCCGGCGGAGGTCAAGACGGGCAACCTGAAGGATCCCGACAAGATCGCGGCGAAGATCACCGAGGCGGAATTGAATCATCGGCGCGACTTCATCGAACGCGCTGCGCTCGATCCGCTCACCGGGCGCGTGGTGGCGATCGGCCTTGTTTACCAGGACAGCAGCGAGTTCATCGTGATCGGCCACGACGACGAAGCGGCGATGCTTCGTGAGTTTTGGGAAGTGACGAAGGGCGAGATGGGGCGGGTGAACAGAATCGTCGGGTTCAACACGCACTTGTTTGATCTGCCATTTCTGATTCGCCGCTCGTGGCGGCATCGGGTGGCGGTGCCCTTCGGCATCCGGCGCGGGCGTTATTGGAGCGATGAGATGGTGGACCTCCGCGATGCCTGGCAGCTCGGCGATCGGCAGGCGCGCGGGTCGCTCGATGTGATCGCAAAGCATCTCGCGGTTGGTTCTAAAAACGGCGACGGCAAGAACTTTGCCGCGCTGTGGCAGAGCGATCGCGCGAAGGCGCTCGAGTATTTGCGCAACGATCTGGAACTCACGCGGCGCGTGGCGGAGGCGCTGGGCTGCTGTGGTTAAGGGAAGCGGATTCACCACAAAGACACGAAGGCACGAAGACGCCATGTCCATCACTGCAAAGAAGTTTCTGCCGCAGCGGCAAGCCAGCGAATTGTCGCCGGAAGAATTGGAGCCGATTTCAGCGGAAACCCGGTTTCTGGCGCACGCACGCGATGGTCGCAATTGTTTCCTCACGGGCATGGCCGGCACGGGCAAGAGCACACTGTTGCGCGAGTTCATCGGCACGAGCTTTTGCAAAGTGGACGTGACCGCGCCGACTGGCGTGGCCGCATTGAACGTGGGCGGCATGACGATCCATCGCTTCTGCGGGATGATGCTCGGACCTCAGCCGGGGCAGTCAGACCAGGATTACTTCGAGGCGCTGCAGCGCGATACACGGCCGTCGATCATGGCGGGCTTCAGTCGAGTGCGGCGATGCGAAGTTCTGGTCATCGACGAAATCTCGATGTTGCCGGGACGGCAATTTGATTTCGTGGAGTTCCTGTTTCGGCGGCTGCGCGGACGTGATGAACCGTTCGGCGGCGTCCAGGTGATTGTCACCGGCGATTTCCTGCAACTGCCGCCCGTTCGCTCCGGCGACAACGAGCCTTACGATTGGGCGTTCCTGTCGCGTGCGTGGCGCGACGCGGAGTTCAAGACGTTGCAACTGGAGACGGTGCGACGTCAGGACGAACCGGCGTTCGTCAACGCGCTCGCGCAGTTCCGCGTCGGCCATGTCTGGGGCACGACAGCGCGGCTGCTGCAATCACGCGTGAGAAACTTTCCGCCCGCGGACCTGACGCGGCTCTACACGCACAACGTGCAGGTGGATAAGTGGAATGATTTCCAACTGGCGGGATTGCCCGGCGATGACGTGGTGCTGGAAGCGGAGCAGACGGGCCCGGAGACGCAGCGCGCATTTCTCGCGAAGAATTTGCTGACGCCGGAAACGCTGCGATTGAAGCGGGGCGCGCTGGTGATGTTCACGGTGAACAAGAGTGAGCGCGGCCAGCGCGAGCCGGTGTTTGTGAATGGACAGATGGGTGAGGTGATGAGCGTGGAGCCCGGAGCCCGGAGCATCAAAGTGCGGCTGCGGGATGGGCGCGAGATCGATGTGGAGCCGTTCACGTGGCGCTACAGCCAGAATGATCCTGACTCAGCAACGTTCGCGCAATTTCCGTTGCGGCTCGCGTATGCGATGACGATCCACAAATCGCAGGGCCTCTCACTCGATTCCGCCTATCTCGACATCCGCGCGGCGTGTGAACCGGGTCAGGCTTACGTGGCGGTGTCACGCGTGCGCACGCTGGCAGGGCTGCACTTCAAGGACTGGTTCAAGGGACTGCATGTGTCGCCTGAGGCGATTCAATTCTACCAGG
>DATHEW010000614.1:0-3883 GCA_035318425.1 Candidatus Acidiferrum sp.
GTCCTGATTGGTGCGTGGAAGACGTTTCCGATTTTTGCCGCGCTGGTGGCGCTGGGAATTCTCGTCGGCGTGGCTTACACGCTGCGCGCTGTGGTGCGCTCGTTCTTCGCGGCGAAGGACGTGCATACATCTGCGTTCACATCATTCCCAACAATTACGGCCCCGGAGCGAATTGGCGCTGTCATGCTGCTCGCATGCACCGTCGCGGTCGGTCTCTACCCGAAGATGCTCCTCGATTTCATCCAGCCCAGTCTTGAGTCACCGCTGATGAGCGCGCTGTGGAAGGGAGCGGGGCAATGAACACAGCACTGGGGAGCGCACGCGCCATCGCGTGCAGTGTTCCGCGCCCTCGCGGAACACGAGAGGCGCTCGACGCTTTAACGCGTGTTGATCGATTCGCGCCGCACGCCGACCCGCGAGGGCGCGGGTCGGAACACGCGAGGGCGCGTGTGCTCCCCGATTCGGATTGCGAGGCAATGCGCACATGAACTTCGACTACGCCCAGCTTTTCTCCGCCGTCATTCCCGAGGCGATTCTCGCGATCGGCGCATTGCTGCTGCTCGCGGTTGACCTGATGTGGCTGCGCAATCGAACCATTCGCAGTCGTACCCGTGTGCTGGCCGCGATCCTCGCCGCGACCTGTGGTGCATCGCTCTGGTGGGTCGTGAATCGCTCGCATCCATTGACGCTCCTCGACGGGATGCTGGTGCTGGACGAAACGTCACTCGTCATCAAAGGCGTGATTCTCGTGCTGACTGCGTTCACCGCCGCCGTATCGCTGGAGTCACGTTTCACAAAACACCTCGGCGAATACTTCGCGCTGCTGCTGCTCGCCGCGACGGGCATGATGCTCCTCGTCAGCTCAGACAACCTGCTGCTGATTTTCGTCGCGCTCGAACTCACGAGCCTGCCGCTTTACATCCTCACGGCGTTCAACAAGCGCAGCATCGAATCCGCCGAAGCAGCGCTGAAATATTTCTTCTTCGGCGGCATGGCAGCGGCATTCACGCTTTTTGGTTTGAGCCTCGTTTACGGAATCACTGGCGAGATGAGTCTTACAAATATCGCGATGAAACTGGGCGGCACTGTCGAGCCTGTCTTCTACGTCGCGCTGGTGATGACCGTGATCGGCTTCGCATTCAAAGTCGCTGCGGCTCCGTTGCATCTCTGGGCGCCGGACGCGTACCAAGGCGCGCCTACGCCCGTCGCGGCGTTCATCGCGTCAGGATCCAAGGTCGCGAGCTTTTTCGTCCTCGCCCGTGTGCTGATGGCCGGCTTCGACGGAACCGGCGGCAGTGCGGCGTGGCGCGAGTTTCTGCCGGGCTGGATCCCCATCATCGCAACGCTCGCGGTCGCATCCATGCTTCTCGGCAACATCGCCGCCATCGCGCAGAGCAGCGTCAAGCGCCTGCTCGCTTACTCAGCGGTCGCTCATGCCGGTTACGCGTTGGTCGCGATTATGGCGAACACTCAGGCGGGCATAGACTCACTGCTTTACTACGTCATTACTTACGCGGTGACTGCGCTCGGTGCGTTCGGTGTCGTGGCCGCGGTCGAGAGCACTGGCGGTGATCATTTCAGCGACTTCGCCGGGCTGCATCGCCGCGCGCCGGTGCTCTCGTTCTGCATGGCCGTCTTCATCCTGTCGCTGGCTGGCATCCCGCCGCTCGCGGGCTTCTTCGGAAAGTTCTACGTCTTCGCTTCTGCGGCGCGCGCAGCGACTTCGCTCGGTCTGCTCTGGATTGTGATCGTTGCCATCGCGCTGAGCTGCGTGTCCCTCTATTACTACCTTCAGGTGTTGAAACAGATTTACGTCACTGACGCCCCGGAGAACACCGCGCCATTGCATGTGAATCGCGCCATGCAGGCAGCGGTTGTCGTGCTGGCCATCGCGGTGGTCGTTCTCGGCTGTGCGCCGGATCTGTTGCTGAACAAGCTGGGAAAAGCGGAGAGGACTGCCGCAACGGAGACGAAGCAATTGCCCGTTGCGTCGCTCGTCATTCATTCACCGGCCGCAGTTCCTTGAACCGCGCCATTCCGGCATGCGCCCGATTCTATTTTTGATTCTAGCGACGCTCTCGGCGTCGCTTCACCTCTGCGTCCAGGCCGCGACTTACGAGGTTTCCCAACGCCATCCTCAAGCGAGCGATGACGGGCCCGGCACTGCCGAGCGCCCCTGGAAGACGATCAGCAAGGCGGCGGCGCAAGTCGCGTCCGGCGATACCGTAATCATTCGCGGCGGCATCTATCGCGAGCGCGCGGTGGTTAAAACCAACGGTACGGGCCCAGCACCGATTCGTTTTCAAGCGGCACCAGGCGAACACGTCCTCGTCACAGGCGCGGATCGTCTGATTCGTTGGCAACGCGCCGGAACGGAGCAGCCGATTTACCGCGTGCCGTGGACGCATCGCTTCATCGGTTGGAACAAGACGATGGCGCATCCCGGCGACGAACGGCATCGCCTCGTGGGCCGTTGCGAGCAGGTGATGGTGAACGGCTACCTTCTCCGGCAGGTGCTTGATACGAATCAACTCGCGCCCGGCGCGTTCTTCGCCGACGTGACCAACAAGGCAATTTTCGTCTGGGACATTGCGGGCCGTGATCCCAACAAAACGTTTACGGAGGCTTCGGTGCGGCAGGAAATTTTCCGCATCGAAGGTGATCACATTCAATTGCGCGGTCTGCGATTTCGTTACGCCGCCAACATGGCGCAGCACGGCGCAGTGGTTGTCGTCGGTAATCACGCCCTGGTTGAAGACTGCGTCTTCGAATCGATGAACGCTTCGGGCGCGACGATCACCGGCGAACACGCGACGGTGCGTCGCTGTATCGTTCGCGACAATGGCGAACTCGGTTTCGGCACGACCGGATCGCACAACTTGCTGTTCACCGAGTGCCTCGTGGAGAACAACAACACCAAGGACTTCGAGCGCGGATGGGAAGCAGGCGGGTGCAAGCTCTGCCTGTCGCGTGATGTGGTCATCGAGCGAAGCCGGTTCATTCGCAATCGCGCCAATGGCGTGTGGTTCGACATCGGGAACGAGAATTGCACCGTGCGCCAGTGCCTGATCGCGGACAACGAAGATGCGGGAATCTTCTACGAAATCTCCTTCGGCCTGCGCGCGCATGACAACGTCATTGTCGGCAACGGCTTTGCCACGACGACTGGCGCGTGGGGTGCGCAGGCGGGCATTTCCATTTCCAGCAGTCCGGAGTGCGTCATCGAGCGCAATCTGATCGTCGGGAATCGTGAGGGGTTCAATTTCCGTGAGCAGTTGCGCACGACGCCGCGCATTGGCGACAGGAAGGAAGTCGCCGTCTGGAATCACGACGAAGTCATCCGTCACAACATTTTTGCGATGAACCGAGACGCGCAGGTGTGGGGATGGTTCGGTGTGGACGACCAACGTCATTGGCCCGCCCGGATGCAAACCGCGTCGGCAGCATCCGGACAGAAGCCTGGCGACATCGCCGCCGAATACATTGCGAAGACGAAGGAAGGCCAGCCGGTCGGACTCACATTGGAGAAGCTGCGGCTGAGTTTCAGCAACAACGTTTATTTTGCTGGCCCGGCGCAGGGTTGGTTCAACTGGGGACCGACGTGGAGCCGCCACACCAACTACTCGACGTTGGAGGATTTTCAGAATGAACTCGCGATCGATGTCGGTAGCCCCGTATCCGATCCGGGCTTTGCGGACGTGACTGCTTTGGACTTTCGCCTGAAGCGCAACACCCTCAACGCACTGAAGCATTGCTATCCGAGTGCGCCTGTGCCGGACGTGCGACTTGGTGAGCAGCCGTGAGTCAGTGGGCCAGTTCAACTTCTTGAATCCGCAGGCTGAACGGATACATTCGGATGGCATGAGCCCGGAAACGATCAGGA
>DATHEW010000615.1:0-11135 GCA_035318425.1 Candidatus Acidiferrum sp.
CCCACGCCCGCCATGATCAGGCCGTAAATGCCGATGATGCGCAGTGGATAAACCGAGAACGTCACGAGCATGTTGCTCCAGAGCGCCAGCAGTTTGCGGAATGTGTAACCGGACTGCCCTTCCTCGCGAGGCTGATGCTGAACGGTGACCGTGCCGATGTTCCCCGTCGCTCGGAGGATCATGGCATCCAGGTACGGATCGGGGCCGGTGTATTGAATGATTTCGCGCACCACGAAGCGCGACATGAGTTTGAAACTCGAAAGGTAAAGTCCCTTGGGCTTCTGCAACGCATGCGTGGCCATCCAGTTGTGGAGGCTGCAGCCAAGATTGCGCCATAGGCTGTGCCTCTTGGCGGGATAGCAGGCGTACACCACATCGTAGCCCTTGAGCGCTTCGGAAAGCATTGCTTCGACTTCGGCCGGCGGGTTTTGGAAGTCATCGTCCATGACGACGCAATAATCACCGGTCACAAAATTAAGTCCCGCCATGACGGCGTTGTGTTCCCCGAAGTTTCGCGACAGCAAGACGCACGTGATGATCCCGGCGTGCGCCGCGTGTAAACGCCGGCAAGCGACCGCCGAGCCGTCCTTGCTGCCGTCATCCACCAACACAATCTGTAGCCGCCACCGTGACGCCAGGCTGTCGATCAATGCGTCGCACAGGCGTCCGATCGTGCGCTCGGAGTTATAGACGGGAATGACGATGGAAATGGAAACGCGCTGGGCTTCACCTTCCGGGGAGGGCATTGCGGCTGATGTCGGCGGCTCATTCTCCAATTTGAAAACCTTCCGGATCATGACTGCGCCGGCGTAGCAGCCGTTAATGCTCCGGGCACGGAGTGGCTGGTCCAATGACGGACGCACTCCCATGCACAAAATCCACAGATAACTCTCGAGAAACTCATGAACTTGAAACCGCCCGACGAAGCCTTCTCATCCAAGCAAGAACACGCAGCGTTTGGAATCCTTGGGATGCGGACAAATTAGTTGCCGTGTTTCGCAGGAACAAGCCTCAATTGTACTGCGCCGTGAGATCTCGAGTTTTTCGATCCGGCTCTGGAAAGCCTCACGGCCGCAATTTGATCGGAAATCCGGACTGCAAAACAACTCACCCAAGAGTGACCAGCACTCGGCTGGGGAACGTCCATTTAAGGGATCACTCGCTTCATTTCAGCAGCGACGCTCTTGAGATAGTCGCGATATTCACACGCCGGCATCGCGCCAGTGAGTTCTTCGAATTGCGCCAGCGAGAGGAATCCTCGGCGGAGCGCGGCTTCCTCCGGACAGCCAATCTTGATGCCCTGGCGTTTCTCGATCGTCTGCACATACGAGGCGGCGTCGTGAAGGCTGCTGCTCGTGCCGGCATCCAGCCACGCGAAGCCGCGGCTGAGCCGTTGCACGCGCAACTGTCCGCGCCGCTGATATTCATTCAAGACATCCGTGATCTCGAATTCCCCGCGCGGCGATGGCTTAAGCGTTCGGGCAATCTCCACCGCCTGATGATCGCAGATGTAAACGCCCGGCACGGCGAAGTGGCTCCTGGGGTTCGAGGGTTTTTCTTCCAGCGACAGCACATGGCCGTTCGCATCGAATTCCACGACGCCATACCGCTGCGGCTGGTGAACGTGATACGCGAAGACCGTGGCGCCGGAGCTGAACTCGGCGAACGCGCGAGGGAAGGCATCGCCGCCGAAGAAAATATTATCGCCTAGGATGAGTGTCACCGCATCGCCTTCGAGGAACGATTCCGCGATCACGAACGCTTGCGCGATACCTTCCGGCTTTGGCTGTTCTCGATACTCGATACGCACACCCCACGCGCTGCCATCGCCGAGCAACCGCTCGAAGTGCGGACGATCCTGCGGCGTGCAGATCAGACAGAACTCGCGCATGCCGCTGGCGATCAAAACCGTGAGCGGATAGTAAATCATCGGCTTGTCGTACACCGGTTGGAGTTGCTTGCTCGCAATCAACGTGAGCGGATACAACCGCGAGCCCGCTCCGCCCGCGAGGATGATGCCCTTCATGGCGAGTGCTGGCCGAGGCTGATGCTCAAAGCACAATCGTGGTGGATCATGCGTCGAGTTAATCAGTCATTGGCGCACGATGCCAAAAAGTTTTGTCGTTCCGCGGCCAACTGTTTCCAAACGCGTGCAACGGAGAACAGTGGGGCATCTCAAGTCTGCGATACGGCAGACTTGGAAGCCTGAGCTCCGGGTTGCGTGCGACGAGTTGCGCCTTCCAAAAAGTGACGACAAAACAGCGTTTGCGCTCACTCGCCCCGTGTGTTGTATTCACGCCGAGCCGGCACAGCATCCGGACAAAATACTTATGCAAACAGCCATTGAAAATCCTGTCGCCGAGAAGACGCGCGAACTGTGCCAGACGATTCTTTCACAACCGGAGTTCCAAAATGTACGCCGCGACGTCGAGAGCTTCATGAATAACGATCGAGCCAAGGCACAATACGAGACGCTCTCCGAAAAGGGCGAACACCTGCACCACAAACAGCATCAGGGCGTGGCTTTGAGCCCGGACGAAATCGATGAATACGAGAAGTTGCGCACGTCATTTCTTGCTGATCCCGTGGCGCGCGGTTTCCTGAATGCGCAGGAGAAAATGCAGGAAGTGCAACAGACCATCGGCCAATACGTTTCCAAGACCCTGGAACTCGGACGTGTGCCGACCGACGAAGATTTTGAAAAGGGTGAAAGCTGCGGCTCAGGCTGCGGTTGTCACTGAGTTGCTACTTGGGCTCGCGGCGTAGCTCGATGGCGCTGGCGGCACCGAAGTTTCCAAAACGATCCACCGCCCGAAGGACGAATACTTCGGGCGGGTTTTTTTTCGCGAGCGCAATCGTGCCGCGCGGCAGCACGTCAGTGTGCCAGTTTTTGCCGTCCTTCGTTTGCGCGAGCCAGAAGCGCACTGCGGCGTCATTCGTCACGCTCCACGTGAATCGAGCGCTGCCATACGAAACGCTTCCGCTGAGCGTGGGCTTCGGTGTGGTGCTGCCGGTAGGGAGTCCCGAAGGCAGCGCATTTTTTCCGTAAGCAGCACGCGCCAGTTCATCCGCCACTCCGCCTCGATTGTTCATCAGCGCGCTCATGTTCCAATGAATGTGACCAGATGATCCGGGTTGCTGTCGCGCGATGCGCACCTGTTCCACGATCTCGCTGGCGGGCCAGCCTTTCGCGGGGCCGGTGCTCGTCGTGTTGATGCCGGGCACGATCATGCGTCCCTTGGGATTGTTCTCCGTCCACCACTTCAGCAGCACGGGGAAACTTTGCACGGGCGGATCGATGCGCCAGTAAAGCTGCGGCGCGAGATAATCGACCCAGCCATTTGCCAGCCAAAGCCGTGGATCAGCATAGATGGATTCGAACTGATCGAAGCCTTTGATCTGCGCTGGAAAGCCGGGTCGATAAATTCCGAATGGACTGATGCCCACCTTGATCCACGGCTTCGCAGCTTTCACTTCGCGATACATGCGTGCCACGAATCGGTTCACGTTGTCTCGTCGCCAATCATCCCTCGCGAGTTTGCCGCCGCTTTTCACGTAAGCGTTCCAACTCGTCCAATCCGGGAATGGAATCAATTTCCCCGCCGCGTCCTTCTCGCGATATGGATAAAAATAATCGTCGATGTGCAAGCCATCGATGTCGTAGCGCTTCACGATGTCGAGCAGCACGCGCATCGAATGGTCGTGAACTTCCGCGAGACCGGGATCCAGCCACATCGATTGCCCGTAAGACTTCGCCAGCGGGGGACGCGTCTTGCTGATGTGATTGCCGGAGACGCCCGGAAGCGACGTATTGAAGCGGGCGCGAAATGGATTCGCCCACGCGTGCAACTCCAGTCCGCGTTTGTGCGCTTCCGTGACCGCGAATTCGAGCGGGTCCCAAAACGGATTCGGCGCTTTGCCCATCGTGCCAGTCAGGAATTCTGACCACGGCTCCAGCTTCGACGCGTAGAAAGCATCACAGGCAGGCCGCACCTGGAAAACGACGACGTTCAGCTTCAACTGCTCGGAGCGATTGAGAATCGCCAGCAGCTCCGCTTTTTGGTTCGCCGTGCTGAGTCCCGGCTTCGATGGCCAATCGATGTTGCGCACCGTGGCGACCCATGCGCCGCGAAACTCGCGCGGTACTTCGGGCGCAGCCACATTCGCCGGGACATAACTCACCGCCGCGCGCGAAACCGTCGTCGCGATCAACAGGCAGAGCAGGGAACGAATCACGCGTGGATTGACGAAGAAACGCCGCCCTTCTTCAAGAGGCGAATCGTCCGCATTTCACCAAAGCGCGAAACATCCTTCGTCCGCCCAGAGTCGTGATCCGTGATGCGGCTCCATTTGCGAAATGTTTTTCCAATGCACCGAGCCGTCGAGCAATCCGATGTTTCCGCCAACGGCACCGGCTTTCTGCGGCGCTGCGCCCGACGCGCTGCTGTTGCTGTAGTCATCCGTCGAAATCGCGCCGCCTCGGGCGTGCGGCACGAAGGTCTTTCCGAAACCGGGTGACCAGTCATTCGCGTCGGTGACGAGTGGCAGCATCGGGTCGTCGGTGATTGACTGAGGAGAAATCCACGGGACGAATGGCGCGGCGGCCAGCCACGGAGTGTTCGTGTGTCCGCCGAGATAATTGTAGCCGATCACGTATCCGTAATCCGCGTAATACCATCCGCCCTGCTGATTGAACGGCGAGCCGAGACTCGGACATTCGAGCATCTTAAAAGTTCCGGCATACTCGATGAGATTGCTGCGCGTCATGCCGGAGAGGACGGGAACGTGTTCGTCGGTCGCATCGACATTTTCGGAGGCGCCACTCGGGAGTTTGCCGTCGTGATCGTCGGCGAACAGCGTCGCGGCGATGAGGAACTGGCGCAGATGATTTTTACAATTTACGCGGCGCGCCTGCTCTTTGGAATTCGAAAGCGCGGGCAGCAACAGCGCAGCGAGAACAGCGATGATGGCAATGACGATGAGGAGTTCGATCAACGTGAAGGCCCGTCGAACTGGTGCGCCGTTCGATGCTTGAACGAGGTCCCGTGGCACGGGCGGAATCTGGCACGTCTGAGAGTGAAGTAAACCGCGGGCGCGGCCGGCAACGGACTCGCTTTGGAGAGCGCCGCCGTGGCGGCAGTCGCTCGGCACCTTCGCATTGAACGATTTAGCCTGTCTGCCAGTCTTCCTTCCGATGGACCGCGCAAAGCATTTCGTTCTTCGCGCTTTTTACCTGGCGATTTGCTGTGCGGTTGGCGGCTGCGCCACTTCAAAGGACAGTCCGAGCGTTGGCTTTGGTAAAGCGCGCTTTTGGCAGCCGCATCAATTATTCCTCCAATCCGCACCTCATTCTCGTCTTTACGTGGAAGTTGACGCGGTTGAGGGATGTGAGCCGAGTGATGCCACACTAAAAAAGGTCCGCGAACTCCTCTCCTCGCGTTGCCAGAAACCAGACGGTATTGAAATCGTACGGAGCGATGTGATCTCCAGCAATGAAGTGCGCGGTCTTTCGCGAAACACGCTTGCATCGAAGTTTCTCAACGGCCCGCCTGCACGTTCGGGCGAACCATCCGCCGCGTTCATCTATTTGCTGTTTTACGATGTCGCGCTTTCCAGCCAAGGCGCGGGCGATAAAACGAAGAGATCACGCGATGATCTGTCGCCTTGGCCGCATACTCAAATACTGCCTTACCCGGCTGTCGTCTTCATGAACACAGGCTACTTCCCTTCCGGTGTTCGCGAAGCGACCGCTCATGAGGTGGGACACCTCATGGGATTAGTCCGTCGCTCAAATGGAAAATCGAGCGGCCACTGCCGTGATTCAAATTGCCTGATGACAGAAACTTTTAATTTTTATCGAGTGCGATCTCTGCTGGGACTGCGGCCAGTCAAACAAGAGGCTCTTTGCGAGCGCTGTGTTGCTGAATTAAAGGCTGGCGCGACCACGTCCGCGGCGACGAATCTGTACTTCTGCGGCCCTGTGTTGGTCCGCTCCGAGGTTGGCTATCACGTGTTGAGCCTGCCTTCTCGCGTGCGGCTGATCGTCGGGAATGTGACAGAAGCGGATTGTCGAAACTTCCTCGCTCACACCCACGATCATCCATCTCTCGACGACCGCCCGCGTCTTGATGGGTTGGTCAAACCCGGGCTCGTTCGCGAAGCAGCACAAGCCTTGGAGATTATCGACCGAGCCAAGACTGATCCGTACCGGTCTGTGCGGGAACTGGCAGCGAAGCTGGAGAAGGCGATGCCTCGATCGGAAGGTGGTGCCGAGCCCGGCCAAACAAAGCCAACTTCTGAATGAGAGTCTGAAAATGCGCGTGAACGGCTGGCGATTTGATTTTCACGGCCCGCTCGAATCCCACTCCTGCATTGCTCGTCCATTCATCGGTGGTAAAACTTCCGCATCCATGAACGAACACAGCGCATTCTCAGCTTGTCCGGATTTCAACGCGCTGCGCATGTCACGGCGGCACGCGTTGAAGGTGGGTGGCATGGGGCTCTTCGGGCTCACGTTGCCGAAGATACTGGCGGCGGAGTCGGTGAAGGTGGTGAGCAAGCCGATCAAGGCGCGTGCGAAGTCGGTGATCTTCCTGTTCCAATACGGCGGGCCGAGTCACCTCGACATGTTCGACATGAAGCCCAATGCGCCGTCGGCTTATCGCGGACCTTACCAGCCAATGTCATCGAACGCGGACGGCATCCAGGTGTGCGAGAAACTGCCGAAGACGGCGAAGGTGATGGATAAGGTGACGCTCATCCGGTCGATGCATCACACGATGAAGAATCACAATTCGGCGGGCTATTACGCGCTCACGGGCCACGCGCCGCCGAGTGATGATCAGCGGTTGCGCGATACGAATGAGCTATATCCCGCCTACGGCTCGGTCGTGGACAAGCTCGCGCCGGTGAAGGAGGCGATGCCGACGTTCATCTCGTATCCGTACGTGTGCCGCGATGGATCGATCACGCCCGGACAGCACGCAAGTTTTCTCGGGAAGGCACACGATCCGTTTTTCTTCACGCAAGATCCGAACAGCCCTGACTTCGCCCTGCCGGAGCTGAGCTTGCCGTCGAATTTGAGCATCGAGCGGTTGGAGTCGCGGCGTGAGTTGCAGAAGATCGTGGATCAACAATCGCGATTGCTCGATCACTCGGCGGCGGCGCGTGGCCTGGACGCGTATTACGAGAAGGCGCTGGCGATGTTGCATTCGGAGAAGCTGCGCAATGCGTTCAACCTCGCGGCGGAACCGGAAAAGGTGCGCGACTCTTACGGGCGCACAACTTACGGACAGAGTTGTTTACTCGCGCGGCGACTCGTGGAGGCTGGCGCGAAGTTCGTGACGGTTTATTTTTCGGAAACGATCGGCGGCCAGAGCACGACTGGCGGTGGGTGGGACACGCACGGATTCAACAACACCCGCATGTTCCCGATCATCGAGAAGTATCACCTGCCGATTCACGAGCAGACGTTGCCGACGTTGCTGAACGATCTCGATGAACGCGGAATGTTGAAGGACACGCTGGTGCTTTGGGTTGGCGAATTCGGTCGCACACCGAAGATCAACGAGAACGTGAGCCGCGATCATTGGCCGCAATGCTACACGGCTCTACTCGCGGGCGGCGGCGTGAAGCGCGGGTTCGTTCACGGCGAGTCGGACAAACGGGGGGAGCATCCGGCCAAAGATCCGGTCACGCCGGATGATCTCACCGCGACAGTTTATAACCTGCTGGGCATCGATCATCGAACCGAGGTTCACAACAGCACGAATCGCCCGTTGCGCATCACGGATGGCGAGCCGGTTACGGGAGTGATCGCGTGATAGGACGGCGGCTTGCCGCGTTCGCGGCTTTGATCGGTTTTTCGCTTCTTCATTCGGTTGCTTCACCAACGATCGAGCGCGTCTCTTCGCTCGCGCTCCGTCCTGCCAGGGCAACGGAGGTGACGCTTTTCGGCAGCGATCTTGGTGAGACCGTGAGTCTATGGTTGAGCGTCCCGGGACAGGCAGCGCTCGTCGGTCCCGGTCCCGGCGAGAAAGAGGTGACATTCCGCGTAATGCTGGAAGCGGGCGCCGCGGGAGTTTGCTGGGCACGAGTCGTGAGCTCGAACGGGGTGTCGAATGTCCGCGGGTTTGTCATTGATGATTCGGGAAGTGTCGCCGGCTCGCGCACGAATCGAAGCCGCGCGACAGCACAATCACTGGTGCTGCCGTGCGCGGTTGAAGGCGTGACTGAAGAGTTGGCGGTGTCGTGGTGGAACTTGAGTGCGAAGAAAAACGAACGTGTTTCCATCGAAGTCACCGCTATGCGGCTTGGATCGCGCATGGACTCGTTCCTGCGTGTTCTCGATATGAAAGGAAGCGAAGTGATTTCCAATGATGATGCGCCGGGTTTGCGCGGCGACAGCGCGCTCACGTTTACGGCGAAGGAAGCCGGCGATTACTTCGTCGAGTTGCGTGATATAAATTACGCGGCCGGCCGCGATTACTTTTATCGGCTGCGCGTTAGTAGAGAGTTGCTCTCAAGAAATGTAAGCATCGCCAGTTCGCATCCGGTGATCGCGGAGCGTGAGCCGAACGGGACAACGAAGCTGGCGACGGAGATCACGTTGCCGTGTGGCATCGATGGCCGGTTCGACGCGAGCGGCGATCTGGATGTATTCAAGTTCTCGGCCCAAAGTAAGCAAGCCATTCAGTTTCTTGCACGCACGCGCAGCATCAATTCGGGGTGTGATGTATCGCTGCGCATCGAGAACTCCCGTGGTGAGTTGCTCGCCAAGTCTAATGTGAGCGCGGCGGATGAGGGTGTCGTGCGCCATACGTTCGCGGCTGATGGCGAATATCGGCTCCTCGTGAATGAAGCCAACGGAGCGTCAGGGCCGCCGGCGTTCTATCGCATCGAAGCGAGAGAAGCGCCGGAGTTCACGTTGTCCGTCGATGTGGAAAAGGTTGAAGCGCCATTCAATGGCAGCTTTCAGTTGAAAGTGAATTGCGCACGTGGCGGCTTCAAGGATCCCATCTTCGTGAGTGTTCCCGATTTCCCGGCGCTGACTGTGGCGAGCAACGTCATCCCGCGCGGCGCAACAAACGTGACAGTGAAGGTTTCATTGTCGCCGAATCTGAGAACGGGGACGGCGCACCGGTTCCAAGTTGTCGGGATGGCGGCGTCACGGAGTAACGCGCCAGTGGTGGCGAACACAACGGCAGCCTGGCAAAAAGGGTTTCCTCAAATGCTCCACGTCCCGGCGCCGTTGGAGTCATTCATCACGCTTGGCGTCACGTCCGCGGCTGCGGACAAATAGTTGATCCCCGACACCTCAAAGACGGCTTCGACAATCGTTGGCGCAAACCGCAAGATGTTTGAAGAAGCCGAACGAAGCCACCCAACTAATTGCGTTTTCAGTCGGAAAAAAGGGGAAAAACCAGTTGTGTTGATGCAGCGCGATTCCGTAATATTTTCGAGCTAACTCCGAAGCTTTTTCAGCCACGTTTCGGAAGCAAAATTATGTCGGAAAAGTCAGCGATGGAAGAACCAGGTCAAACACCGGAACCTGAGACTTACGATGCCTCGAAGTTGGGTAAACTTGAGGGTCTCGAGGCCGTGCGCAAGAAGCCGGGAATGTACATCGGCGGCACGGATGAACGCGCACTGCACCATTGCGTCAGCGAGGTGCTGGACAATTCCGTGGACGAACATCTCGCCGGCAAGTGCGATAAGATCGAGGTGACGATCCACGTCGATGGTTCGCTCTCCGTCCGCGACAATGGCCGCGGCATTCCCGTGGACATTCATCCGCAGTACGGAATTCCCGGCGTGGAGATGGTGCTCACGACATTGCACTCGGGCGGCAAGTACGGGCAGGGCGGTTACAAGTTCTCCGGCGGCACGCACGGCGTAGGCGCGAAATGCGTCAATGCGGTGAGTGAGTGGTTCGAGGTCGAAGTTTCGCGAAATGGTTTGGTCCATCACATGGAGTTCGAACGCGGGAAGACGACGAAGAAGTTGAACGTCATCGGGAAAGCGACGGGTACCGGAACGCTGATCAGCTTCAAGCCAGACCCGGAAATTTTTCGCGACACGATTGAGTTTAAGGCTGATCGCATCGGCCAGCGTTTGCGCGAACTGGCATTTTTGAATTCAGGCTTGGAAATCACGTTCACGGACGAGCGTGCACCTGAAGGGAAGCCGGACGTTTATTTTTACAGGGACGGCATTGTCGAGTTCGTGAAGCAGCTCAACAAGAGCAAGGACGTGCTGCATCCCAAGCCGATTGCGTTCTCCAAGGAAACCAAACTGCTGACTTCGGAAAAGGAGGTCGAGGTGCATGTCGATGTCGTGATGCAATACAACGACAGCTACAACGACCAGGTTCTTACTTACACGAACACGATCAACAATCCCGATGGCGGCACTCACTTGACGGGATTTCGCAATGCGCTGACGCGATCGATTAACCAATACGCGAAATCGAACGACATTTTGAAGGAGAAGGACCCGCAGATCACGGGTGACGACGTGCGCGAAGGTTTGTGCGCGGTGCTTTCGGTGAAGCACAGCGATCCGAAGTTTGAATCGCAGACGAAGGTGAAGCTGCTGTCGCCCGAAGTCGAAGGGATCGTCTCATCAGTGACGTACGACGGACTGATGTCGTACTTTGATGCGAACCCGCCGATCGCAAAGAAGATCATTGAAAAGGGATTGAACGCGGCACGGGCTCGTGAGGCCGCGCGCAAAGCTCGCGAGGCGGTGCGCAAATCGGCGCTCACCGGCGGCGGTCTTCCCGGCAAGCTGGCAGATTGTTCAGACCGCGACCCGGTGAACACCGAGCTTTACATCGTCGAGGGTGACTCGGCCGGCGGCTCCGCGAAGCAAGGGCGTGATCGCCGTTTCCAGGCGATTCTTCCCATTCGCGGCAAGCTGATCAACGTAGAGAAAGCGCGTTTGGACAAGGTGCTTCAGAACACCGAAATCCGCACCATGATTACCGCAATCGGCACGGGTATCGGTGACGGCGAAGGAGAGGGCGCGTTCGATCTAAACAAGCTGCGTTACCACAAGGTCATCATCATGACAGATGCCGATGTGGATGGTTCGCACATCCGCACGTTACTGCTGACGTTCTTCTATCGCCAGAT